>NZ_KE992783.1:54614-65003 GCF_000466465.2 Clostridium sp. KLE 1755 | reverse complement strand
GACCGGAATTTTGCCGTCCCTAGCGGCCTGTCTGACGAACGCAGCAGACGCAAGTCGCTGCGGGAGGAGTTCCGGCCGCGTTGGCAGAATTCTGGTTTCCCGGAACAGTTAGAAATACCCCGTTTTTGAAACTGGATCAGACAACACCCCCATCCCGCCCGGGAAGAAAGACGGCTGGCTGCCGCAGCCTCGGACGGCGGAAAGTACGGCGCCTGCGCTGATGCGTTTCTCCTTGCGGGTGTGGTGATCCGCCTTGACCTTTAGAAATAGAAGTGTTATAATTTTAACAATGGGCATTTTTTATACAGTTTCCGGGGTTCCTGCCGTTTCCGGCGTATGGAAGGTAATGGTTCCCCATCTGCCCGCAGCAACACAGATTCCACAATACCATAAAACAATTTCAAATGAGGTGCGAACAAATGAGTACAAGTTTTGACGGACTGATTTCCAAAGTAAAAGAATGCGGCCAGAAGACCGTATCTGTTGCCGTTGCGCAGGACAGCGCAGTTCTGGAAGCGGTAAGGGCGGCCAAGGACCGCGGCATTGCCAACGCCATCCTGGTAGGCGATGAGGAAAAAATCAAAGCAACCGCAGCAGCGGGCGGCATTGACATTTCCGATTTCGAAATTATCAACGAACCCGATGAATGGACTGCTGCCCTGACCGCAGTAAAGCTTGCCCATGACGGCAAGGTGGATATGTACATGAAGGGCCTTCTGGAAACCAAAACCTTCTTAAAGAGTATTCTTGACAAAGAGGTTGGCCTGAGAACCGGAAATCCGCTTTCCCATGTATGCGTATTCGATATCCCCGGCATCGACCAGCTGCTGTTCTTCACCGACGTGGCATTCATGACCTACCCTACGCTGGAGGACAAGGTACATATTATTGAAAATACCGTAGAAGTGGCTCATGCCTGCGGCGTTCCCACCCCCAAGGTAGCCCCTCTGGCCGCTGTTGAGGTGGTTAACCCGAAAATGCCCGTAACCGTAGAGGCCGCCGAGCTGACAAAGATGTGCGAGGAAGGAAAGATCACCGGCTGTGTTGTTGACGGACCGCTTTCCCTCGACCTGGCCATTGATCCGGAGGCTGCAAAACACAAAGGGGCAACCGACCGCAAAATCCAGGGTGATGCGGACATTCTGCTGTTCCCCGACATCCATGCAGGAAACCTGGTTTACAAAGCAATTGTGCACATGGTTAATGGCGTAAAGAACGGATGCATCCTTACAGGAACCCAGGTTCCCGCCATCCTTACCAGCCGTTCCGATACCTTTGAAACAAAGGTAAACTCCATCGCCCTGGCTGCCGTAGTTGCGGAAGAGCTGAATAAAAAAAGAGGCTGAGCGGACTAACCGCTTCATAAAAGAAAAGGAGAAAACCCTATGTCTTATAAGAGCTTAATTATCAATCCCGGTTCCACCTCAACCAAAATCGGTGTTTTTGAGGACGAAACCCTTCTTTTTGAAGAAACCTTAAGACACCCCACTGAAGAAATCTCAAAGTACGCCACCATCATCGACCAGAAGGATTTCCGTAAGGAAATTATCACGGACCTCCTGAAGGAGAAGAACTTCGACATCCATTCCCTGGATTTCATCGTAGGGCGCGGCGGACTGCTTAAGCCCATCCCGGGCGGCACCTACAAGGTGAGCGACGATCTGCTTAACGATCTGAAAATCGGCTATCAGGGACAGCACGCTTCCAACCTGGGCGGTATCCTGGCAAGGGAAATCGGCGATTCCATCGGCGTTCCTTCCTTTATCGTTGACCCGGTTGTTGTAGATGAGCTGGAGCCTGTTGCCAGATATTCCGGATGCCCCGAGCTTCCCAGAAGAAGTATCTTCCATGCCCTGAACCAGAAGGCTGTTGCCAGAAGATACGCCAAGGAATCCGGCATCCCCTACGAACAGCTGAACCTGATCGTGGTGCATATGGGCGGCGGCTGCTCCGTAGGCGCACACAGAGGCGGCAAAATTGTTGACGTAAACAACATCCTCGACGGCGAAGGCGCATTCTCTCCCGAACGCGCAGGCACCGTACCCGCCGGTGATCTGGTGAAATTATGCTTCTCCGGCAAATATACGGAAAAAGAAATTTACAAGAAGCTGGTTGGCGGCGGCGGCTTCAACGGCTATGTGGGAACCAATGACGCCCGCATCGTGGAAGACAAAGCGCTGGAAGGCGTACCGGAATACGCAGCCGTACTGGATGCATTCCATTATCAGATGGCAAAGGATATCGGCGCCATGGCCACCGTCCTTAACGGCAAGGTTGACAAGATCATCCTTACAGGCGGCATCGCTTATTCCAAGGTAACCTGTGAAGATCTGAAAAAGCGCGTAGGCTGGATTGCCGACTTTGTAATCTATCCCGGCGAGGATGAGCTTCTTGCCCTGGCGCAGGGCGGACTTCGTGTGATGAAGGGTGAAGAGGAAGCAAAGGCTTATTAATTACGGAAACTGGAGCTGACATGACGAAAAAAGAACTGGCGATTGCCAATCATGATAAGAAATACAATTGCTGTCAGGCTGTTGCCTGTTCCTTCTGTAAGGAAATCGGCGTGGACGAGGAAACCCTCTTCCGTGCCGGTGAAGCCTTCGGGCTGGGCATGGGCTGCATGGACGGCACCTGCGGCGCCGTTTCAGGAGCCGTAATGCTGGCAGGCTTTAAGAACAGCGATGGCTGCCTGGCAAATCCCGGGACCAAAGCAGACACCTATAAGCTTTCCCGCGAAATCCTGAAACGCTTTGAAGAGAAGAACGGCACTATCATATGCCGTGAACTGAAGGGCATTGACACAGGAAAGGTTATCCGCACCTGCCCCGGCTGCATTGAAGATGCAGTGGAAATCGCGCAGGAGGTTCTGGAACTGTAGACTTTCAGGAACCAAGATAATACTGTTTTCCTCCTGCAATCGCAGGGAAACACAGAAAAAGAGGTAACAGTTCAGGCAGGTTTGCGCATTCACTGCGCAAACCGTGAGAAAACGTGGTGGCAGCAGGCATCCGCCCCTCGCCGAAGGCGACTTTTAATGGGCGGATGCAGTAACAGTTTGGCCGAAAGCCGAACTGTTACAAAAAGAGAAGTCGGAAGGGTATATCATCTTCCGGCTTCTCTTTTTATTTTGCCATATAAGGAAACCTGATGAAAAGCAGCAGTTCTTCCGTAATTTCATCACGGCATAGTTTTTATTTCATCCCGGCATGGTATTTTTCTTCAGCCGCTTTCGGCCGCTGCGCCTGAAATCCTCCCGGTTCCACCGAAACAATGGCGACAGGAAGTTAACCAGCGGCTTCCAGGACAGAAACGCCACAAGCATAACGCTTAAAATCAGCGCCGCAGCTTCATCATGCTCCACAAATTTAAAAAACTTAATCTTGCTCAGGAATTTAATCACAAAGCCGTGGAGCAGATACACCGGCATGGTGTTCGCCCCGATATAGGAAAGAAACGGTATTTTCGCCGCCGGCATACTCAGCAGGAAAAATAAAAGCCACATCAGCGCAGCGCCGATGCTCAGCACACGGAACTGCCAGCCGTAATTTCCTTTTTTATAAGAAACGGAGCCGTAAAGCCACGCGGAATTGATATCCTCCGCATGCCGGCTGATAAACCAGACAAGCAGCCCAATCAACACCAGCAGCCCGGCCATCAGAAAAGCCCTGAGCATGGCCTTTCCCCGCGCCCCGGTAAGGACGGACAGCCTTCTATGCTTCCTCAGATGCTCCGAAACCGTTTCCTTCACACCGTTCTTCAGTTCTTTATAATATACGCCCAGCAGGAAATAAGGGAAAAACTCCACAATCCTGGAGGCCGACAGATAATATCCCGCCTTATCATCAAAGCCGATGAGCACACTGGCGGCCCCGGCCGCTATGAGCATGACGGCCTTCCTGCCCAGGCTGTCGCCCTGCACCAGCGGAAGCACCAGATTCCACACGATGATGGCGAACAGATACCACAGCAGCCAGTACGGCGTGGTATACTGCATATCCGCATCCTTCTCCAGCACCTGATTTGCGAAAATCACATAAAGGGTCTGGAAAACCAGATAAGGATATATCATATTCTTCTTGATTTTATCCGGATTATATCTGGCAAACACTCCGGATACGAAAGCAAACAGCGGCATATGGAAGGAATAGATGACCAGATAAAGGATCCGGTTCCCCGAATCTTTACCCATAAACAGCTCCAGCATATGTCCTAATACAACTGCAAAAATGAGCAGGCATTTCAAATTATCCATCTGGTAATTCCGCGCTCTCCCGATTCCTCCGGCAGCGCAGGAGCTTACCTCATTCTGTCTCATGTCAGGCACCTCTCTTAAGCCACGCTAAACTATGTCAAATGCCCCTTCCCCCAAAAACCTTTTAACCTCACCAACTATATTACTTTTTCCCGGATTTGTCCATACTAAAATTTCTTAATAATACTTAAGACTTTGTGAAATTTGCAGCTGTCCGGGTAACAGAAGAGTTACCAGGCTTTATCCTTTTGTGAATTCCAAAAGCGCTGCCCCGGCCCGGAAATCTCCCAGCCCCCTAAACAAGGCTGCCTATCCAGATGGTTACGCGGAAGGCATTGGCAGCCGGTGTGATGTCCATATGACCGCCGTAGCTTTCTACTACGTCACGGACAGATCGGAGGCCGTAGCCATGGTTTTCTTTATCGGGCTTGGTGGTGAGAAGTCCGGCTTTGGATTCCGCCAGTTCCCCGGTCCTGCTGTTTTCCACCTCGATGCAGAGCGATTCCCCGGTGTAGCGGGCCTTGAGGGAAATGCGGCGGGCTTCCCTGTCGGGGACCTTCTGCGCCGCTTCTATGGCATTGTCCAGAAGGTTGGCGAAAATGGTGCACAGGCTTACGTCATCCATGGCGAGAAGGTTATCCAGCTCGATGTTGGCGAAGCAGTCTATATTTTTTTCCAGCGCCAGGTTATATTTTGCGTTAATTACCGCGTTGACCAGGCTGTTTTCACAGAATTTGCGGTTTCGGGCCGCTGCGGTGATATTCAGCTCTTTAAAATAGGCAAGCGCCTTGTCGTATTCCTTTTCCTCCAGGAAGGAGCCGATCACACCAAGGTGGTTGTTCATGTCGTGGCGGAGCTTGCGGACCGCCAGCTGGTTTTTTTCCAGCTCCTCATAGTATGCCTGGCGCACCTTCATGTTTTCCATTTCCATATCCCTGCGGATGGTTTCACCGATATAGGCCGCCAGCCAGATACAGCCCAGGCTTGTCACCACACAGGCCAGGCAGGATGGATAGGTGAGCCAGGCATCTTTATGGCTTATTGTGGAAATCAGGGTGATGCTGCCTGCAAATGCCGCGGCGCATACGATATCCATGAGCAGCCACATCCGGTCCGTCATCATTTTTATGGAATGGGCGGCCTTTTTACGGAAGGCAAAGTAAATCCCCATCCATATCAGATCCCGCAAAAGCATGGAAAAAGCGTTCAGCGCGGCATCCCAAAAGGGGGTCTGCGGCGTCAGCCGGTAAAAAACGATTCCGGTGGCATCCAGGGTCACAAAATTGACAGATACAATGATGGGATACAGGAGGAGTACCACCGACAGCCGCCGCACAACGCTTCCTTCAAAGCAGATGAGCAGCACCATGGCAAATAAAACGAGCATCCCGAAAACGTTAAACGGGTCCTCCGGAAAAACCACCGTACAGCCCACAATCCAGACCCCTGCAATGGCGGCCGCCTTTTGCAGGAGTCCCTGCTTCAGCTTCAGGAAGCAAAGAAGGAAGCGGAAAATAAAGGATACATATATGATTGATAATACACAGATTATCAGATTTTTTGAAACCATCATTTCAGCATAAACCTCGCAAAAGCCGCCGCCGTTTCCTGGCTGCAGGAACGGCTGACCGGTATTTTCTCTCCTTCACAATACAGTGCCGCGCTTTCCAGCTTCGTCACATAATTCAGGTTCACCAGATATCTGTTGTGGCAGCGGACAAAAAAGTCAGGCAGCTCTTCTTCCACTTCGCACAGCTTCCCGTAAAAAGAGATTCTCTCCCCTTCCGCCGCTGCCGCTATCTTTCTTCCCTCGCTGACAAAATATCTGACCTGTCCCAGCGCAAGACGCAGGGTGCCGGACTTCTGCTCCACCGTAAAATATTTCTCCGTACTGATTTCCAGTTCCTTCAGCGCATCCCGCAGAACCTCTTTTATCTTTTTTTCCTGATACGGCTTTAATATGTAGTTCAGCGCCCTGACCTCATAGCCATGGAATACAAAATCAGGATAGGAGGTCACAAATATTATTACCGCGGGCTGTCCGTTTTTCCGGAGCGTCCTGGCCGCCTCCATGCCGTTCATGCCGCCCATCTCAATATCCAGGAAAATAATATCCGCATTCCTTTCCCTGATGCCCCGAAGAAGCGCCTCCCCGCTTTCATATTCGGTCAGGCCGAACTCCACGCCGTCAAGCGCAAGCTCTTTTTCTATCACATGGCGCAGATCCAACCTCAGTTTTTTTTCGTCATCGCAAATCGCAATTTCCAGCATTCCGTTACAGCTCCGTTTCTTCCTTTTTCCAATTCAGGCCCGCCGCGGCCGCGCTTCCGATTTCAGGCGGCGCGCCAAAGCCGTATCCAGTATAACATATTCCTTATTTCCCGTGAATCACCAAACTTTACAAAATATCTCCCAAACATTACCCTGCCTCCCGTGGGAAACAGGCGCCTTTTCCCCTACAATAGAAGCATAAGCACCGGACACAGCCCGGAAGAAAGAGAGGAATCAAACATGCTGCACGTAAATCATTTATATAAAAGCTATCACACCGGCTCCGCCACCTATGAGGTGCTAAAGGACGTTAACCTCACCGTTGAAAAAGGCGAGTTCGTGGCTGTCATGGGGCCCTCGGGAAGCGGCAAAACCACATTGCTCAACTGCATCTCCTGTTTTATCCCCCATGATTCCGGAGAAATCCTGCTGAACGGCACGCCGCTGGAGAATCTGGATGAAACACGGCTGGCGCAGGTAAGAAGCAAAAAACTGGGCTTTGTATTTCAGGATTTCTGCCTGCTGGACGGCCTGACGGTATTTGAAAACATCTGTATTCCCAAAATCATTCTTCATTCTCCCTATAAGCCCATGGAGGCAAAGGCCCACAACCTGATGGAGCTGTTTGACATCACCGATATCGCGGACAAATATCCCGCTGAGATTTCAGGAGGGCAGAAGCAGCGCACCGCCGTTGCCAGGGCATTGATGAACCATCCGGATCTGATTCTGGCGGATGAGCCTACCGGCAACCTTGACAGCCGTTCCGGCGCCGCCGTCATCGGCGCATTCCGGGAAGCCAAAGAGAAACTGGACGCCACAATTTTCATGGTCACACATGACAGCTTCTCCGCCAGCCACTGTGACCGGGTTCTTCTGATGCGGGACGGCCAGGTGCAGAAGGAACTGAAACGCCAGGGCAGCCGCCGGGAATTCATGGATATACTGCTTGATGAACTGAAACAACTCAATGAAAGGATGTAAATCATGACACTGCATACCATTTTCCAACATCTCCGTAAAAATAATCCCGGCGAATACAGGCTGTTTCTTGGCTGCAATACCTTCGCCATTCTCCTTATTTCCTCTTTCCTGGCAGTTCTCACCAGCCCGCTGGTGCAAAGTATCCTGCCGGAGGGCGGGGACTCCCGCAAGCAGGTTTACATCATATTTGCGGCGGCGCTCCTTGGCTGTTTTCTTTTTACCATTTATTCCTCATCCCTGTTTCTGCGTTATAAAAGCCGGGAAACAGGAATCCTGACCGCCATGGGGCTTCCCCGGAAAACCTATATGCGCTCACTGTCACGGGAGCTTCTTTCCCTCCTTGCCCTGTGCGCCGTCTGCGGAACTGCCGCCGGACAGCTTCTGTCCTTTATCGTATGGCTCTGTTTTCTCCCGCTGGTAAAACAGTCCACCGGCGCCGCTTTCTCCATTTCAGCCCGGGGCCTGTTATATACTCTGCTCTTCGTAATTCTCATCGCCGTGTCCCTGTTTATCCAGGCCAACCTGTTTATGAAGCGCAGCAATGTGATCGAAATTATTCAGGAACAGCACAGAAGCGAGCCGCTGAAAAAAACAGTCACCCCCGGATATCTGCTTTCCGGCTGCATACTTCTTGTATCGGGACTGTTTCTTGCACTCTGCCTTTCGCCCCTTTCACTGCGTTTATTCCATAGAAGCCTGGGAAGCCTGCCCTCTGTTTTTTTCCTGCCTGCCTTCCTGGGAATTTACCGGATTCTGGTGTACTCCATTTCCTGCCATAAAAAGGGAGCGCGGCCCCAGCACTACTATAACCATATCATTTCCTACAACATGATGAAATTCCTGGGCGCGCAGATGGTGCGCAGCATGTGTATCATTACCCTGCTGCTGTTCTGCGGTCTGTTCGGCGCCTTCTATGTCCCCACGCTTATGACAGGCCTGAATAACTTCAATGCACAGAATCCGGAGGATGTATCCTTCTTTTACCCGGCGGATTCCGGGGAGCTGACAAAGGAAGAAATTTACCATATTGCCGGGGATTTTGGCGTAACCATTACGGCTTATCATGAACTGACCTTCCTGAATCTAATTGGCAGCTCTGTGGACAGAGATTACGATGATCAGGGTTACCTCATTGAAACCTACATGGAAAAATCCGGATACATGCAGTTTCTCAGTGAAAGCGCCTACAATGCCTATACTGGGGAAGCTGTCCGGGTTCAGCCCGGCACCTACCTGCTGCTTACCCATCCGGATGCCGCTGAAACAATCTGGGCACATTTTGACGACCTGGATCAGATTACGGATTTGAATGGAAATGCCCACCCTGTTTCCTTTGCAGGAACGCTTGTCTGCCACCAGCTGGTAGTGGGCCGAGGTTCTGACACCCAGGCAAGATACGTTCTCAGTGATTCTGATTACGCCATGCTGTCGGAAGGCGCTGTTGATAAAAACAAGACGAAACAGGTACTGTTTCAAACGGCGGATGCGGAGAATTCCTATGCCTTTGCCAGGGAGCTTTACCGTGCCTTTTCCGAGCGTGCAAGCTCTGAAATGCTTGTTTTAGGGAATTATGATCCCTATCAGCATGAGCAGGCGCGCAGCCAGGGAAAAGAGTACGTCTATGACAGAACGGTCACACTTTATCCGGAGCAGCCCGAAAGGGATTTTGACTGGAAATACGCACCTTATTTTAAAATCCTTGAACAGAAAATCTCTTTTGTCCGTCATGCTGTGTTTTTCCTTCTCTTTTTATATGTTGCCATTATCTGCCTGGCTGCCGCCGTCATCATTGCCTACACCAGAGGCCTTACCCTGGGACAGTCCGAAAGGCTGGTGTTCCGGGATCTGAGCCAGCTTGGCGCAAATACTGCTTTTCTGCGGGGTTGCCTTTCCTCCCAGCTTCGCAGGCTCTTCCTCCTTCCTTCCGTGATTGGTATTTTATCAGCTTACCTTTTTGATTTCTTTGTTATGTTCACCAATGACGGACATATTGCCTCCGCAGAAGCTATGGCGCTTGCCATCAATGGGAGCATCTGCCTGATCGCTGCACTGCTGCTGGCTGCCGCATATGGGTATTCCGTAAAAAAAGCCTGCCGGGCCGCAGGATGTTAAATCCCGCGGCATCCACTCCCGCAGCGACTGTATTACAGCTTTGCAGCTTATCCGTTTATTATAATTTTGTATCTATCCAGGACGGCACATGATTTTGATTATTCCCTGGGGCGAACCTGCTCCAGGGATATGATTTTATCAGCGAAGTCCTGGTAAAATTTTTCTTCATGGGACACCAGAATCACGGTTCCCTCATACTTCTCCAGCGCCTCCTTCAACGCCTCCTTTGCCAGATCATCCAGGTGGTTGGTAGGCTCGTCAAGGATCAGCAGGTTCGCGGGCTGAAGCGTCAGCCTGCACAGCTTGACCTTGGCCTGTTCCCCGCCGCTTAAGGTAGAAAGGCTCTGCCCCGCCTTTTTGCTGTCTATTCCGCATCCGGCCAGATGTCTTCTGGCCTCTTTTTCCGTAAGCTGAGGAAACCAGGAACGGATTGCGGCAAACGGCGTCTGTTCCGGCGTATCCCAGGAAAATTCCTGTTCATAGTAGCCGGTCTGTACGGCCTCCGATATACTGAAATTACCGTCCAGGGCCTGCAGCTGCCCCACCAGCGTCTTTAAAAGCGTGGATTTGCCGATGCCGTTGAAGCCCGTAATCACTACCATCTGTCCCCTGTTTACCGTAAAACTGATCCCGGAAATGACCGGATAATAATATCCTGCTGCCAGCCCGTTCACCTGCAGGAGGATTTCCTCATGCACCTCCCTGCCCGAATGGAATCGGAATACCGGCTTCACATAGGTTTTGGCAGGCGGAGCCATACGCTCCAGCCG
>NZ_KE992783.1:0-54514 GCF_000466465.2 Clostridium sp. KLE 1755 | reverse complement strand
CAGGCGGAGCCATACGCTCCAGCCGTTCCAGCTGCTTTCTTCTGCCCTTAGCATTCCGGCTGTTGACGCCGGCAATGTTTTTACGGATGTATTCCTCCGTCTTTTTTATCTGCTTCTGCTGGGCGGTATACCGCCTTATATAATCCTCCCGCAGATGTTTTTTCTGCTTCAGGAAGTCTGAGTATTTTCCGCTGTATTTCCGGATGCTTTGTTCATCAATATCGCAGATGCAGGTGCTGATCTGCTCCAGGAAGGCAAAATCATGGGATACCACCAGAAACGCCCCGGAAAACTCCGTCAGATATTCAGACAGCCACCGGATATGCTCCTTGTCCAGAAAGTTCGTAGGTTCATCCAGCAGCAGTACATCCGGCTCCTCCAGCAGAAGCTTGGAAAGAATCACCTTGGCCCGCTGTCCCCCGCTTAAATTCCCCAGTTGTTTATCCATGCCAATGGCTGTCAGCCCCAGCCCCTCCGCAATCCGCATGATCCGGTATTCAATGGAATAAAAATCCGCGGCTTCCAGCTGCTGCTGGTATTTTTCCGCTTTTTTCAGCGCGTCCTCTTCTCCGGCCGAATAGCGTTGATAAGCCTGTACCATCTCCTTCTCCTTCTCAAAAAGCGCCGAAAAGGATGCCTGCATATACTCCAGCACGGTCTGCTGCGCATCAGCCGCGGCATGCTGATCCAGGTAGCCACGGCTGATTCCCGGCTGCCACCTGATCTGTCCCTCATCCGGTATGGTATTTTCGGTACAGCTATTGATAAAAGTGCTTTTCCCCACGCCGTTTGCCCCCACGATTCCCACATGCTCTCCTTTAAACAGGGAGAATTCCGCATTTTTATATAAACATTTGTCACCATAGCTCAGTGACAGCTCCGTAATATCAAGTAAGCTCATAATCTGTCATTCCTCTCTTTTTGTGCCTGCCGCAGATATTTCCAATGCTTTCCCGGCGTTTTACGCCCATCGCATTCTGCAGTCCATACAAATATTTCTATCAAAAAAAGGCCCTGCATTCCTGCAAAGCCCTTCCGCATTACATCCGCTTCCATGCACAGATATCCTCAGGCATTCTTCTCCGGCATTGTTGCCGCAGGAAGGCCTGTGGTGTGCACAGATACGGAAAGGCCGCAGACAAAACATTGTCCGCGGCCTCTCATATATCACCTACAACAGCGCTCCGTAAAAAAGGAGCGGCACGGGTATCTTCGGAGAAAACCGGTACACAAACCAGACACACGCCGCCCCATATTCCGGGGCATACCGTGTGTATACTGCTGCATCTGTTCCGTTTCTTCCGATGAACCGTTACTGCCTAATGATTAACCTCTGTACAATGTTTCATCGGTTCCAGTTGTACAGAGTTGATTCGCCTTGTAATCTTATCGGTTTCTGCTGTAAGTGTCATTGGTAATCTCCTTTTCCCGCCGCTGCAAAAATCTGACAGTATAAAATCCGTTACTGTATGCGGCCCGGGATTTTTAACATCCTATCACAGCGCTTTCCATCTGTCAAGCAGTAACAGTTCGGCCTTCGGCCGAACCGTTACTGCATCCGCCCATGAAAAGTCGCCTTCGGCGAGGGGCGGATGCCTGCCGCCGCCATGCTTTCTCACGGTCTGCACAGTAAATGCACAGACCTGCCTCAACTGTTACGTCAAGCGTCGTTAGCAGCTGTTGCCCGCTTATGATGTCGGCCGTTCCAGTCACCCTCCATATAGCCGGCAAGTTCCTGGTATTCCCTCTGGATATCCTGATACATATCCATAATCGGCTGACAGCGCACTCCTGTTTTTCCCATGATATCGTCAAAATTATCCGTCATAACATCCACAATGCTGCCGTCAATGAGGCCGTCCTCTTTCATCTTGCCGATGATTCCCACAATACGCTCCCTAGAAAAGGCCTCCTTGTAGCTTCTTGTCCCTGCAAGCGCACTGACGATATCTGCGACAGCCACAATTCTTTCCTCCAGGCTGAGATCCATGGCCGTCAGTCCCAGGGGATAGCCGGATCCGTCCAGCTTTTCGTGGTGCCTCATGGCAATTTTCCGTATTTTTTCTTCCACATCAGGGCCCAGGATCAGGCCGGTAAGCTCCACATGAGTGCGCATAATCCGCATGGCCTGAGGGCTCAGCTTCCCGGGGAATTCCAGGATTTCCACGGGTATGCCGATTTTTCCCAGATCATGAAGCAGGGAGCCGAAATAAATATCACTCAGTGCCCTGCCCTTAAGCCCCATCCTCTTTGCAAGCTCATAGCTGATGCTGGTCGTGGTCATGGTATGGGTCACAGTATGCCTGCTTCTGAAATCAATGGTATAAATCACCATGTCCAGATATTTTCTTATCTCTTCCTTTGTGAAGGGAACCTTCCAGATTTTTTCCCATAATTCAGCTTCCCAGGCCTCCCTTTCGGAGGAAAGCTCCAGGAAATCCTCCGCCAGCACAATATCCGCTATTTCAGGAGAATATCTCACTCCCCGTCCGGCCAAAAGGCGTCGTGCAAATTCCTGATAGCTGCAGCCTTCTTCCTCCAGGCACACATCCGCCCGGTCCGCTATGTACATGATCTGGGCAAGCCTCTTATTCTCCGGGCCGACGCCGGGCAGCTCCTGCAGCCTGCTCCAGGTGGTATGATGGAACAGGACCCCCGGAGCCACTTCCTGCAAAGGCGTAAAATACTTAATGAACAGATAACCATAAATGGAGTGTTCCTGCATATTTCTGGTTTCAAATTCCAGCATCCGGCTGATTTCTTCCGTTTTATAAGCGCCGATATCATGGTACAGAGCCAGGATGCAGATATCCCGCATTTCCTTTTCCGTATAGCCGCCCAGCCTGGCAAGTATCCTGGATACGATACAGGCTACCCGGAACCCGTGGTCCACCAGCCTGGCATCCACATAATTACAGGCGCGGCGGACTATTCCCAGCACGCCCCTGTTGTCAATATAATTACCATATTCAATCATATTCCGCATTTTCTTTTCTAGCAAAAATTTCACGGAAGGATTCCTCATAGGGCTCCCGTGCAATGCCATATTCCGTTACGATTCCTGCAATCAGGCTGTGATCCGTCACATCGAATGCAGGATTATATACCTTTACGCCCTCCGGCGCCATGCGTTCCCGGTACCACATCTGTGTGACTTCCTCTGCAGGGCGTTCTTCAATATGAATATCCGCGCCTGTGGCCGTATTCATATCAATGGTAGAGGTAGGTGCGCAGATATAGACAGGCACGTTATAATAATTCGCAGCAATCGCCACCGAAGAAGTGCCTATTTTATTAGCGGTATCACCGTTACGGGCCACTCTGTCACAGCCTACGAAAACAGCGTCTACCCAGCCGTTTTTCATTACGGTGGCCGCCATATTATCACAGATCAGGGTCACATCCACACCTGAAGAATGCAGCTCATAGCTGGTCAGCCTGGCTCCCTGCAGCAGCGGACGGGTCTCATCCGCAAAAACACGGAAGTGATAGCCTCTTTCCTCTCCCAGATAAATAGGCGCTGTGGCGGTTCCGTATTTGCTTGTAGCCAGCTGTCCCGCATTGCAGTGGGTGAGGATGCCGTCGCCGGGCTTCACAAGGGTAAGGCCGAATTCCCCGATGGTTTTGCATACCCGGATATCCTCTGCCTTGATGGCATCCGCTTCCGCTTTCAGAAGCCGCTTGATTTCTTCCACCGATTTATCCCCATTGTCTGTCACAATTTTTTCCATACGCTTCAGCGCCCAGGACAGATTTACCGCGGTGGGGCGGGACGAATCCAGGTATTCCTTCTGTTTTCTGAATTCGGCAAGAAAAGTGCTGTAATCCGCCGTATCTATCTGCTTGGCCAAAAGGTAAATGCCAAAAGCCGCCGCCACGCCAATGGCCGGGGCGCCGCGTACCTTCAGAAGATAAATGGCATCCCACATTTCCTGTGCAGTTTTCAGACGGATAATCTCCGTTTTTCCCGGCAGCTTTGTCTGATCTATGATGACAAGAGCGTCATCCTTATCATCCAGCTCTACCGTTTCGTACTCCATGATATTTTTATTCTCACTCAACTGTGTTACCTCCTTGTATTGCGGAGCAAAATGCCAGCCTCTGACAAACAGAGGATTTTCCTCCGCTTAATGTATACCGGGCTTGATACTCCGTCATCCTTCCGCTTATCAGGCAGGATGCCCTGTCAGCTTTTTCCGGGAAATTTGACTTCAGACAGAAGGCCCCGAAGGGTCATCCCTTTTGCTTCCAGTGTTTCGTTCACCGCCGTTGCCGCAAATATCAGGAAAAAAATTCCCACAATAAGAAAATCCAGTTTTTTGGATATCTTCTTTTCCCAAACCTTCAACTTATCTTCCCTGGTTTTCGCTTTCTTTGCCACTGCATTTCCTCCTTTCAGGATTCTCCGGACGCTGTCCGATACTTCGTCCGCCGTCCAGTCTCAGCCAACAATAATATCCGCAAATTCCGCTGCCGCCGCTTTTGCCAGATCTGCCGGATCCAGTTCAATCTGGGAACCGATGCGGCCTCCGCTTACAATTACGGAAGGCAGGGACTGCGCACTTTTTTCTATCAGTGTTTTATACTGTTTCTTCATCCCCACTGCGGTGCAGCCGCCGCGGATGTATCCTGTAACAGTATTGATATCCTTTACATGGAGCATTGCCACGGATTTCTGGCCCGCAGCCCTGGCCGCCTTCTTCAAATCCAGCTCCGCTTCTATGGGTATCACGAATACAAAATATTCTTTGGACGGGCTTTGGGTAACCAGAGTCTTGTATACCTTTTCATGAGGAAGGTCCAGCATATCCGCAACCTGTATGCCATCAATAAATTCGCCGCATTCATAGGTGTAGTGGGTATAGGGGATTTTCATTCGGTCCAGAATGCGCATGGCATTGGTTTTTATTTCTTTTTGTTTTGCCAATTCCGCCACCTCTTTCGTGTTTGTACCTGGTCATTATAGCATATCGGCGTTTGGACGTATACTGTGAAATGTGGGGGATGGAGGGAACGCAAAGAAATGGGATAACCGCTAAGTTTTCTCAGCTGTTACTAAGCGGCCGGAAAAGAGAAAAAGATCCGGAGAAACTGCCTTCCAGTCTCTTCGGATCCTCTTTATTACAGGGAATGTGAAACAGCATATCTTATTTGTCAGTTGCTATTGTTCTTCCTGATTCTTTGCTTTTTCCTCCATGAAACTGCGCAGTTCTTCTTCCGCAGCTTCCCGGGTCAGCGAAAAGTTCTTCTGAAGCTTTTCACAAATGCGTTTTTCTTCCACACCCTCTTCCAGATTATCCTGTACCATTGCACGGATTCCCTGTTTAAGCCCTTCCTGCCTGCCCTTTTCAATTCCAATCTCAAGAATATTCATCTTTACAGCCTCCCATTCTTCCGATTGCTTCACTTCATTTACAATTTCATCCAACGTGACAATCCGTCTATCCTTTACTATGATTTCAGGATTATCAATCGTCGTATTTTTCATATACTGCAACAGGCTTATCAGCTCAGGACGGCCATTCCTGCTGGTCATATTCAGGAATATTTTCTTCGTGCCGTCATCCAGCGGCAAATCGGAAATTTCTTCACACTGTTCAGTAAATGTGTATTCAGCCAAATCCCGTCCAAAAATATCCTCCTGCGTAATGAAAATGATAATAGTCGATGGCAAATGCTTATATTTTGTCATCTTTCCTGATTTTAAAACCGGAGTATCCAGCAAACCCTGATAAAATCTTGCTCTTCGCCTGACATCATCCGTTTCGGTTTCATTCTGCATTTCCGTATTAATACGGCGGTCAAGCGTATCCCGTGCCCAGGCATCCAGCCGGATAGCCCGTTTCCCGCTTTTGTTAAGTACTACCTGCTCCACCTCTACCTCAGCCAGCTTCAGCTCCGGTTCATCCAGAATAATACTCAGGGTGCATTCATAGGCCGTCTTGTTCTTCATCACGGATAAAAACAAAGCGAAATCACTCAGGTTAAACTGATAGTTCCGGGGCAGCAATTGGGTAGAAGTATCCCCTGTTGTTATAAGGTTCATAGGCATTCCTCTCTTTCTTTTTCCGCAGAGAGAACTATGCCTTTTGCTCTCCCTGCTTATTCATTTGTCAGCAAGGAGTTCATGCATTATCACGCATACGTAACCGGGATGTATCTTCCTCATGGCCCGGGCAATCTCTCTGCCGTTCCTATGGGATTTTCCTCGGCATATGCATTCATGCACACGCGAAACTGCGTGCAGATACCGGCCTGTCAGCGGAATCGCTGAGACAGTACGGCATAGAATCTTAAAAGATGAACAGATATGTTGAATTCATTGCTTGATCCGATTGTAGCATACTGAAATTTATAACGCAATAATATCATATAATATTTTAATAAACATTTTTTGTTGTCAGGAAATTACTCCGGCAATTTTTTACTTTAAACACAATGCAGCAAGGCTTGGCTAATAATTTACCGTTATGCTTATTTACGGTTGAATGTCCGCATTGACACAGCAAAACACACAACACTTAATACTATGCACCATGTAAGTGCCAGCATTAAACTATTCCCCAAAGGCAAATCAAGGGTCAGGGCTCTCAAGCTGTCAATCATCGGTGTCATAGGCTGTATCGAAGCAAACCTGCCAATACCTCTTGGCATAGTGTCAACAGGAGCAAATCCCGAACTCGTAAAAGGTAAAATAAAAAGGGGGAACAATAGTCCGGTTGCCCCTTCTACCGACTTTGAAATCGTCCCACAAAGTACAGCGATCAGCGTAAATGTAATATTTATCAGCAAAAGGAGCGCTATAACCAAAACCCAATCCACAAACCCTGCTTGCGGCCTAAAGCCAAGAATGGGAGCTGTTGCCATAATAACAATGTTTGAAATAATTCCCCGCATCACTCCAGCCCCTGTATGGCCAATCAACACAGCAGATTTTGAAACAGACATACAGCGAAAGCGGTCTATGATACCCTTTGTCATATCCGCTGCAACATTCATTGCCGAATATTGAGAGGCCTGGGCGATGCTTTGAAAAATAATTCCCGGCACAATAAAATCAATGTAATTAAAATCCCCTACATCGGATATGCTGCCAAAGACCGTGCCAAATAAAAGAATTAAGAAAAATGGTATCAGCGTTGCCGTCAGGAGTGTTTCAGGATTACGCAATGATATAATTAAACAGCGTTTGAACATAACCCATGAATCGGGGAATAATTTTCTACTAAATTTTTTCATATTGGTTTTTCTCCTTTTTTTCATCAATCAGTGTTAAAAATACATCTTCTAATGAAGGCAGGTTTTGTTCTATACTGTCGGCAAAAATTCCATTTTCATTTAAGAGCTTTATCGCTGAACCGGCTTTAGCCTCACTTTCAAAAACAAGCCTCAGCCCTCTCTCCGGCAATATTTCTTTAAGATACCTCTGCGTGCCCTCTGCAATGATTTTACCGTCATGTAAAATAGCAATATCATCAGCGAGAAATTCAGCTTCTTCTAAATATTGTGTTGTGAGAAATACAGTTGTTCCTGTCCTTGCTAAATCCTTTACCAAATCCCACATGGCAATACGGTTTTGTGGGTCAAGCCCTGTTGTAGGTTCATCAAGAAAAAGTACATTTGGGTTTCCCATAAGGCTCATAGCTATATCAAGCCTGCGCCGCATCCCCCCCGAATAGGTGGAGACTCTTTTGTTGGCTGCATCCTCCAATCTCGAAAAAGACAGCCACTCGTTTACGGTGCTTTTGAGGTTTGGCAGACGTTTCAATTGTCCGATAAGCGTCAGATTTTCTCTGCCTGTCAAAACTTCATCTACCGCCACAAACTGCCCTGTCAGGCTGATACACTCACGTACATTGCCGCCATTCGTCGCCACATTAAATCCATTAACAACAGCCCTGCCGCCGTCTGCTTTCAATAGTGTGGAAAGAATTTTGATAACTGTCGTTTTTCCTGCACCATTGGAACCAAGCAAAGCAAAAATACTCCCTTTATCAATAGTGAAACTGACATCCTTCAAAACATGGTTTTCCTTATAGGATTTTTGCAGCCCGGATACTTCAATTATTTTTTCTGACATGTTCCTCCTCCTGATATACATACACATGTATGTTGTCATTGTAAATTTTACTGTCTAAAAAAGGCAGTAAAAAACAGATTTATTCTCTTCATTTTAACTGCTACATACAATGTCCCCCGCTTTAATATAAAATCAGCCGGAA
This sequence comes from Clostridium sp. KLE 1755, assembly GCF_000466465.2. Lineage (NCBI taxonomy): Bacteria > Bacillati > Bacillota > Clostridia > Eubacteriales > Clostridiaceae > Clostridium > Clostridium sp. KLE 1755. The sequence continues at coordinate 46,292 of NZ_KE992783.1, read as the reverse complement.
GCGCCGTTACATCTGGCATCTTCCGGCTGTGCTATACAGTCAGAATATCGTATTTGTCATTGCCCGGCACGCAAGGTACGGTTGAGGAACCGATAATTGCGGCAGTGCAACCTGCAGTTTTCTGCGCATCCGGCGCAAATCCCTCACGATGGAGTAAAAGTGAACCGCAACCGGCGGTTCGGAAGATCATAGCAGGCGGGTCAGCTGTCCGCTTTGACCTCTGCTGTTTTAATAATGAATTTCACGCTACCGTCCATTCCCTCAGGCAGCCTGGTAAAGGTCTTGTATTCCTTTCCGGAATCCGCCACAGCCTTCAGACGGTCCGTCACGATTTTTGTATTATCTCCAAAAATATCCGTCAGCTTACTGATTCCTTCTTCGTCAAAGCGGAACATGCCATCCTTCAGGGTTCCTGCGCCTTCGTCCAGCGCCAGCGCCCCTTCCTGCAGGGAATGCGCGCCGTTTTCCAGGGTATCCACTCCGTCGGTGAGCGTCAGCGCTCCTTCATCCAGCTTTCCTGTCCCTTCCACCAGCCGGGCAGTGCCTTCCTTCAGCTGTGTGGTTCCTGTTTTCAGAGTACCGCTGCCTGCAGAAAGCGTAGCGGCTCCGTTTTTCAGTTCATCCAGGCCGCCCTTCAGCGTCCCGGCTCCTGAATCCAGCTTTTTGGCGCCCTCATTGAGTTCCCGGGCGCCGGATACTGCGCCTGCGGTCCCTTCCTTCAGAGCATTGGCGCCCGCAACCAGGGCGGGAACCCCTTTTTCCTGATCCGCCAGCTGCGTTAACCCGCCGTCCACCTGCCCAAGGCCCGCATAAAGAGCCTGGGTTCCGGCACTCAGCTGAGCGCAATACTGCTTGATAGTAACAATGTCCGTCGCTTTCTGCACCGCATCGCTGCTCAGGCCCTGAACCACCTGATACACCTCCTCCAGCTGGTTCAGCTGTTCGCTGTAAGCGGAAACCTGTGCTTCATAGACAGCCTCCTCCCTGACGGCCTCCCGGTAGCTTTCCACCGCCCCCGATACCGCGTCCGCAGAGATGGTTGCCACCTCCTTCGTCTGAGTGTCCACCGATACAATATCGTTGCCGCTGACACTTTCCACACTGCGGCCGGTCACTACCTCCACCTCTTCCGTGGAAGGCTGACATGCATTGTCCAGATCGGCCTGAGCCTGGCTGCACCGGGATCTGGCGGCATCCAGATTAGCCTGGGCGGTCTCCAGGGCTCCATTTGCATGACTCATCTGCTCTTCTATCATCTGGATTACGGGCGCCAAATCCTTTTCATAGGTATCAAAATAGGCGATTACCTTTTCATATAATGTTCCCATGTTCTGCGCGATTGCCTCGGAACTGCCCAGGATCGGCGGCTGGTCGCCGCTTCCGGTTTCCATGGCCGTTTTCAACGCCGAAATACCATTATTAACACCGGCAATTCCTTCCTGCAGGGCCCCCGCTCCGGCATCCAGCTTTCCGGCGCCGTCCATCAGGCTGCCGGTTCCCTCTACCAGGCTGTGGGTGCCGTCCTTCAGGCTTCCTGCCCCGTCGCTTAAGGAGGAAGCGCCGCTGTTGAGCTTATCTGCTCCCTCTGCCAGTGAAGATGCGCCCTCCTCCAGTTTTGCAGCGCCTTCGTCCAGTTCTCCGGACTTTTCATACAGCTCCCCGGTTCCCTCCTTCAGGCTCCCGGCGCCGTCCTTCAGGCTTACCACACCATCTGCCAGACTGTCCGTCCCTTCCTTCAGCTTTGCACTGCCGTCCTTTAAATCGGAGGTCCCGTCCTTCAGTTCATTGGATGCGGACTGCAGATCATTCATGGAATCATTCATTTCCTCCAGATCCAGGGAATCCGCGAGGGAAAAATCAGAAAGCATGTCACTCATGGCTATTGTCATAGTCATTCCCAGAGAAAAATTTTCAGCATCTGCGCTGACCTCCAGATAATCCGGAATGGCAAGCTCCTCCTCCGCCTGTTTCTTCTCCGCCTTTGACAAATCTTTTTTAAGTTCCTCCCAGTTCAGGCTTTCCTTCAGCCCCGGAAAAGTGATCCCCACCACAATGCTGTTATTTCCTTCCGACAGCAGACGGCCGTTGGTAACTTCGATATTGGAAAAGGTATCCTGGGGCAAAAGCATACCGGACAGCATGGCAAAGGGGATATGTATTTCTTCCTTTCTGCCGTTTACTTCAACGGTTCTCGTTTCTTTATTTTCGTAATCCATACGGATGGTCACCCGTCCGCTCTTTCCCGCGATTTCCTCCGGCTTTACTTCTTTTCCGTCCAGCTTATAGGTAAGCTTCACCGCAACAGGCAGTTGTTTTTCCGTACTTCCCTGATAGTAAATATCGGCTCCGTCCGCCTGCCAGGTAAGCCCGTTTTTCCCATCTGAGACAAATGTTTCGTAGCCCTTGACATTCTCGATATTCTGTAAATCCGATGCATCCTGCAGGGTACTGTCACCGTCCTTATTTTTCAGCCAGTCGCTTACAATGATCTTCTCCACGCCGCCGGAAGCGTCCGCCAGAACATAAACGGTCTCCTCCTTTCCCGTTTCCGCACTGTGGGAAGGCGCTCCCTGACTGCTCAGCGCCTCTGTCAGCAGCGCCTCTTCCTCCGAAGCTGTAGCAGCGGTTTCCTCCGCCTTCTGCGCCCCGCACCCTGTCAGGCCAAGCAGCAGCGATGCGCTCAGGGTAAGACTGAGTATTTTCTGATATCCGTTTCTTTTTATTCTATTCATGCCTGTGAAGCCTCCTGTTCCTTTTCTGCTTTGTTTGTTTTCATTCCCCAGGTAGTCCTCCGGATCAGCGCGTCAAATACCATCAGCATGGAAGGAAGAATAAAAATAACCGATGCCATACTTATCAGCGCGCCTCTTGCCATCAGGGTGCACAGGGAACTTATCATATCAATATTGGAATAAAGCCCGACGCCAAAGGTGGCCGCAAAGAAGGACAATGCGCTTACCATAATGGATTTTACGCTGGTCTGGCAGGCCACGGAAACCGCCTGCGCCTTATCCGCCCCGCCCAGGCGCTCGCTTTTATATCTTGTGGTCATCAGAATGGCGTAATCCACTGTGGCGCCCAGCTGTATGGTTCCGATTACGATGGAGGCGATAAACGGTATGGCCGTGTCCGTATAATAGGGGATTCCCATATTGATAAATATCGCCAGTTCTATCACCGCCACCAGGACTACCGGAAGTGTGAGGGATTTGAATACCAGCAGGATGATGAGAAAAATAACCCCGATGGAAACAATGCTTACCGTGCTGAAATCATGATCCGTAATCCGGATTAAATCCCTGGTACATGGCGCTTCTCCTACCAGCATCGCGCCGGGATCATATTTTTTACTCACTGCGCTCAGCGTATCGCACTGAGCGTTCACCTCATCCGATGCCACCTTATAAGCAGATCCAATGAGCAAAAGCTGCCAGTTTTCATCCTCCAGGGTCTCTGTAAGCTCAGCCGGCACCATTTCTCCGGGAAGCGCCGTCCCTTTCAGGGCATTCAGCCCCAGCACCCATTTTACGCCGTCCACCTTCTCAAGCTCCTCCGTCATATGCCGGACATCCTTTGGTGAAACATCGCCGTCTACCAACAGCATGTGCGTGGCATTCATATCAAACTCCGCATTCAGCTTATCATTTGCCACAATGCTGGGGAGTGTCTTGGGAAGCGTTTCATCCAGGTTATAATAAACCTTCGTATGCGTATAGCCGAACACTGCCGGAATCAGAGCCGCAACAAAAAGTACGGCAAACACCCTGTAGTGCTTAGTAATAAATGCGCCGATTCCCTTCGGCTCCGGCAGCACTGCCCTGTGCCTTGTTTTTTCCAGCGCCCTGTCGAAAACAAGAATCATGGACGGCAGTATGGTGATGCAGGCAATTACCCCGAACACAACACCCTTTGCCATCACGATTCCCAAATCAAGCCCCAGGGTAAAGCTCATAAAGCAAAGCGCCAGAAAGCCCGCCACCGTAGTAATGGAGCTGCCCACCACTGAGGTAATGGTTGCCGCGATCGCTTTTGCCATGGCATCCTTTTTACCCGTACCGGTCTGCTGCTGCTCCTGATAGCTGTGCCAGAGGAAGATGGAATAATCCATAGTTACTCCCAGCTGAAGCACCGCGCTTAACGCCTTGGTAATATAGGAAATCTGCCCCAGGAACACATTGGTTCCCAGATTATATAAAATCGCCATCCCTATGCTCAGCAGAAACAAAAAAGGAATCAGATAGGAATCCATGGTCAGGGACAGCACCAGGCAGGAAAGCAGAACAGCAATGCACACATAAACCGGCGCTTCCTTTTCCGACAGATTCTTTGTATCCGTGACCACCGCTGACATTCCGCTCAGGAAACAGTTTCTGTCCGCAACCCGCCGTATCTCCTCAATGGCCTTCATCGTCGCATCCGAAGAAGTCGTATCATCAAAAATAATGGCCATCAAAGTACTGTCCCCATGATTAAACGCCTCATACAGTTCATCCGGCAGCATCTCCATGGGAACCGAAATATCCATGGCCGTATCATACCAGATAACCTTCTTTACATGCTCCACCTGCTCAATCTCATTCTTCAGCTCCGTAATTTCCTTTGGCGTCATCCCTTCCGCCACAAACATGGAAAAGGCGCCTGTTCCAAACTCCTCCGTCAGAATATCCTGCCCCGCCATCGTCTCAATATCACCGGGAAGATAAGACAAAATATCATAATTCACCCGTGTTTTCGCATAGCCGATAACGGACGGCACCAACAACACTAACGCCGCTATCAGGATCGGAATCCTTAAAGCCACAATTCTCCTTCCAAACCTATCCATTCCCTGCACCTCTGTTTTTTATCATTATATGACCATTGGTCATTTTTGTTTACCTGTATTGTTATATCATTTTAATGACCATTGGTCAATATTTTAAATTATTAAATAACTATAAAGCCTGATATTTACCGTTTTCCACCCGACGCATTATCCCTCCGGCCCTTCTCTGCATGGATATTACAGTGCCGCGGTCCTTTTGCCCCGGCAGTCCCTTTTTTTCTGTAAAGCATTTTCATTTGAAGGAATCTGCCTTATAATAAGGGAAATAAAAAACGGCAGGGAGTTATGGCCTATGGGAAAAGCGGAACGGAATAAGAAACAGAAAAAAGACGCGCTATTAAATACCGCATTCGAGCTGTTCACCAGTAAAGGAATTACAGACACCACCATTTCCAATATTGTGGATCGGGCAGGAGTGGCTAAGGGAACCTTTTATCTCTATTTCAAGGACAAATATGACATCCGCAACAAACTGATTGCCCATAAGGCCAGCCAGGTTTTCACAAAAGCGGAGGAGGCGCTCCATCAGACGGACATTACGCTGCTGGAGGATAAAATAATTTTCCTGGTGGATCATATTCTGGAGCAGTTTAATGAAGACAAGATCCTTCTGCGGTTTATTTCCAAAAATTTAAGCTGGGGGATCTTTAAAAATGAACTGCTTCATTCCTCTGACAGCTCTGATTTTGATTTCCATGAGCTGTATACCTCCGTATTCGAAAATGAAGCGTCAGACAAGCTTTACCGGAACCCTGAGGTCATGCTTTATCTAATCATAGAGCTTACCGGCTCCACCTGCTACAGCTCCATTTTATATGAGGAGCCCGTGCCCATACAGGAATTAAAGCCGTACCTGTTCCAGTCCATCCGCCAGATCATACGCGGCCAGGAAATTACAGGCGACGCTTTAGAAAATACCAGGGTGAAAAAAGCATAACTGTCCAGTTATCTACGCTATTATAAAAAAGGACTAATCATAATTGCTGAAAGGAATTGTGTCATGTATTATCTTCTGCTTTTCACCCCTTCTGATACTTTGGCGGAGGAAATCACAGTGCTTCTCTCCCTGTACCTTGGGGATAAGCTTTACGTGGAAAATGCCGGTCCTCTTCAGGGCCCTGCAGCGATTTTTCCCAAAGGTTCTCCCTCCGCCTTTCTGCTGGATGTCCGCTCCTGCCCCGATCAGGACGCACATTCCTGGTTTCGGCTGCTGTCCTCCCAGCATACTCACATTCCCGCACTGGTTTATGATGGCAGCACAGACCTGCGGGAGCTGGTACTTCCCCTCTTATACGACAAGGCATTTCTTCCTGTAAAAAATAAGGAATTTGTTTCCTATGCCCAAAGTCAGGCCTTTCTGGAACGTCTTTCCTTCCTGAGCCATATAAATCCGGGAGCCGGCCTTACTATACCCAATTTATCCGGCTTCAGCTTTACTGTCTGCCTTCTGCGGGGACAAAAAAAGACGCCTGAATTGTTAAACCTCTGCCGCCTGCTTACACACTTATTCCATTCTTCTTTTTGCTATTATAATGACAGTATTCCGTTGTTTCTGTTTGTCCTGTTTGAGCCCACCGGAAATTTCACGCAGCTTGAGCGAAACCGGCAGCTGCTGATAGAGCGAATCCAATCCGGAAAAGACAGCCTTCCCATGTTTTGTCTTGGGGTGATCCATCATGATTTGGCCGGCCTTACCTCCTCCTTTCTGGAGGCCTGTGAAGTATATTATGTAAATTCCTATCAACGGCCCTGTGCCATTTTTGAAGAGATTTCCAGCCCTCCGGGACAGATGCTAAAGCCCCAAAAGCTCATGGAAATCGAACGTTCCATACGGACAGACATTCAGTTCAGGGAAGGAAGCAATGCACTGCAGTATTCCCGCCAATGGTTTGCTGAATGCCGGGCGCTGAATTATGAGCTGGATGACATGAAATACGATCTGATCATCCTTTATTCCAGTATTAAATATGTTTTGTTTGATATGTATGGCCTGAAGCTGAAGCGTATTAAATCCGGCCTTGAGGTACATGAAATACTCAGTATAACTCAAGCCTCCCAGCTTGAGGACTGGTTCTGTACCTGGCTGATTTACACACTGGACAACTTTGATCTGACACGTTCCAATACCGGCTTTCAAATTCAGGAGGTCCTCCAGTTCATCACCAACCATATCATGGAAGATCTTTCCCTGAATACCATCGCCAGCTATTTTTATGTGAATCCCTCTTATTTCAGCACACTGTTTAAGCGCGAAACAGGGCAGACCTATATTTCCTACATCACCAAGCTGAAAATGGATAAGGCCGCCGAACTGATCGCCGCCAACTGTAAAATCTATGAAGCAGCTCACATGCTGGGCTATGAAGATATCAGGCATTTCCGCAATACCTTCAAAAAATACCATGGAATCTCACCCTCCCAGATAAAAGCGCATCATAAAACTCCGGATGGGAAAGCCTGACTGTCCATGCTTTCCTGCCGGAGTTTTATAACCTTTCAGGCGGAAACAAACTGTTACGAAGTCTCCTCCTGTTTTTTATAATTTAATTTTATAACGACTATACTCTGGGAAGATTATTTACAGAACGGGGGCCCTTTTTCTCCCACTTCACATCCCTGACTGTTCCGGTTTCACTGACAAGAACCACTGGTACATGCATTACCCGTCTGTTTTTGCTTTCCTCAAAGGTAAATTCTGCTACGAAACGGTATAGCGGCTTTAGAGGACCCTCTACGTTTATCTCAAAGTCCACCTCCTTGATACCGGCTCCCATATGTGCCATAGTGAGAAATACAGAAGCTTCGTTCTGTGGACTCACCGTACATCCATCCCGATTATACAGGTAAACATTCAATCTATCCGAAGTCACCGATTTGGACGTGTTGGAAAGAATAAACCTGATTTTTTTCGGTTCTTCTGCATTAATCACCGGATCACCGCAATAATCCACACGTACATTCAGGTAGGGAAATTCATACTTTACAGTCTTCATTTCATCAAAAATATTTCTGAAATAAGGCTTCGCATAGAAAATTTCTTCATCTTCTGCCGTAGCTTCTGTCAACGCCAGCTCTTTCCAGGCCACTTCCTTAAGCGCCAGAACCCTGTCGGTCAGTTCCTCTACCGTGGAAGGAATCCTTCCTGCCATCCGGAAGGGATCAATGCTGCAGGTTACAATTCCGTGTCCGATTGGATCAATCCATTTTGCCTCAAAGAAATCAATGCCATACATGATTCCAAAGAGAGACGCGATGGTTCCTGCCGTACAATCCGTATCTTCTCCGTAATGGACAGCTGTCAGAACTGATTTTTCAAAATCCCCGCCGCCAAAAAGCAGGCCATAGATAATGATCATGAGATTAGAAGGAACATCCCAACCCATTTTTCCATTCTGATAGCCCTTCTTCTCATCCTCCTCAGAAATATAGTGCCACTCAAGATGACCAATAAAGTTCTGCATGATATATTCTCTTGTTTCCTCTTCATCCATACCGGAATCGAAGGTTTCCATGGCTTTTCTCACACCGATGCTTACCGCACAGCCCTCCGGAATATAGGAAAGCCCTATTTCAATCAGTTTTCTGATATCCCTGAGATAAAATGCCGCGCTCTCCATAGCGGCAATGAACACCTCCGCATATACACCTTCACCATCCCCATGATCCACAATGGCATCCTGGAATGCATATTCAGCCGCCAAATCAGGCTTACCAGGAAACAGGCACGCCCATATTTCAGAACGGATATAGGAACCGCAGCTGTCCTTAAACTCATTGTTGAAGCTCCCTGTCACAGGCGGCTGGAACCCGCTCCTCAGATTGGTTTTTGCCACCCCGTACTCTGCATGAGTAAAAATCATAAATTCATTAAAATATTCACCAAGATCCTTGGCATCTATATGGATGCCCCGATCCTCCAGCGCCAGCAGCCAGAGTATCTGAATATCCAAATCGTCATTGGGAAGCGGTTCACCATTAAGATCATGCGTATAATATGTAATGTTATTTTTGCATCGTTCCCATTCCATGGGCATACCCAGGGTACCGCCGATATTCTTTCCCATCCAGCAGCCATAGACTCTGCTCTTGAATTCTTCTCTATTCATTCGTAATCTCCTTTTTTCGTAACATTTCAGATAACCGGATTGTTGCTATGTTTTCATATATGCCAATAGCCGTCTTCTATCGGCTGCTACTCCTTCACGGCTCCCGCATTCAGGCCGTTTACAATAAATTTCTGCATCAGCAGATATATGACAATACCCGGCACCAGAATGATGAAAAGAGCTGCATAAAGTTTTCCCACATTACCGCCATACATTGACTGGAACTTGGTGGGAATCACTGTGATTGTCATAATTTCTTCCTTGCGAAGCATTACAAATGCCATCATATATTCATTCCAGCTGGAAAGAAAAGTCCAGATAACTGCCATGACAATAGCAGGCTTACACATGGGCACCGCTATCTTGAAGAGCGTTTTCATAATACCGCAGCCATCTATGAGCGCTGCTTCCAATACCGTATTAGGGAGTGCGTCAAACCCGTTTTTTATCGTAAGAAGATTAAATGGAGCTATCAGCACCACATAAGGCCCCATCACTGCCAGATAAGTATTCAATATGCCCAACTTTGAATTTATCTGAAAAACCGGAACCAGGATGGCAGCTGCAGGAAGAAGCAGCGCCGAAAGCAGGAAAATATACACTCCGTTTTTAAACGGGAAATTCAGCTTGGAAAGGGCAAATCCCGCCAGTACATCCAGAACCACCACCAGCACTACCACCGAAACACTGATAATCAGACTGTTTATAAAATACGTCTGAATATGGTACTTTGTAAGAATATCCACATAGTTCTGAATTCCTCCACCCTGGAAGGAGCCATGCACCAGAATCCCTATGGGCAGAAGAATGACTGCAACACATGCAATACATATCAGATACCGAAGCACGGCACCTGCCAACCGTAATTTTTTCATCTTTGCTCCTAACCGCGCGCTATGGCGCGCTTTCAAATCATCAAGATATCTGCCGCAGATCTAATAAATTGATTTAGAATTATAAAGCCGCAGCTGTATGACGGTAATTATGCCTGCAATCAGGAACATTACCACCGCAATAGCCGACGCATACCCCTGTTCATAATTTGTAAATGCCGCTTCATACAGATAGGTCGCAAAAGTTTGTGTGGAATTGGCAGGGCCGCCTCCTGTAAGGGATGCAACCAAATCGTACTGCTTCAACGCGCCGATAACTCCGATAATGGTCAGATTATATGTAGTTCCGCGCACCAACGGCAGCATTATTTTTCTCAGAATCTGGAAATGGGAGGCACCGTCAATTCTTGCTGCCTCATACAGGTCTTCAGATATTCCTGCCATGGAACCATAATAAAGTGTCATGGAATATCCCGTCCACTGCCATATATTAACGATGATAATTGCCCAGATAGCCAGCTTCGGGTTGGAAAGCGGTGCGCTGACTCCGAAAAAGCTGAGAATATTTTTCAGGTATCCGATATTGGGATCCAGCAGTCTGTAAAAAACCTGACCGATAATAATAGATGAAAGGATGGCCGGCATGAACAGAACAGCCTTGGAAACATCCCTTCCTAAAAATTTTTTCTGAAATAAATCCGCCAGAAGGAAGCCCAGCACTGCCTGTATTGTTACTGTGAACAGGGCAAAAAGCAGGAAATTTTTTAAAACAACACGGAAAACCTTGTCTTTAAAGATATCGGTAAAGTTTTTAATGCCGATGAAGGTCATATCCGGATCGATGCCGTTCCAGTCATAAAAACTGATTTTTACATTATACAGAATCGGATAAACCATGTATACCAGCACAAAGAGCACTAATGGCAGTACACAGAAAAAACCGATTTTCTTACTGTTTTTAAAATTAATCATTTATTCCGGCCTCCTGAAAATAGAACCGTCGGTAGTTTAAACTTATCAAAATGTTACTGTTAACTGTAAAAAGCCTGAACCGTTGTAGCAGGACATAAAAAGGACTGCCGCCCGCTTATCGCCTTGCGGCAGTCCGGAGCATTAATAAGATACCGGCCTTATTATTTGGAAATACCTGCTGCCGCTTCAGCCATAGCAGCAGCTGCTTCTTCAGGTGTAGCAGCCCCGGTTCCCAGCAGCTGCAGCTGATCAAACAGCGCATCATTCAGCTTTGTATAGAAAGAACTGCGGAAGCCTACCGTATTGTCCGATGCTGCAGCCGCGGAAATAACATCATAAGCTGCTTTATAATCGTCGGTTAAATCCACGGTGGGACTGGGAGCATCTTTCAATACGCTGAAAAAGCCAAGTCCGTCAACAACTTCCTGCTGCATATCATAGCAAAGCCATTTTACAAATTCCCATGCAGCTTCCTTATTAGCGCTGTTGGCATTTACACCCCAGGCAACGTCGGGAGCTGTCAGCACTGCACCAGGCTTGCCTTCAATAGAAGGCATGGTTGATACTTTAATATCATTGGAAGAGAAATTTTCATAGAAGGAATTTTCTGCCTTCAGAGAGCCCATATCCCAGGAACCATTAAAAATCATCGGGATTGTGGAATTTCCATCATCATCCTTCCACTGGGAATAACCTTCATTATACAAAGTTGTAGAAAGGGCTCCGTCCTGAACAATTCCGTCTGTAAACAGTTTCTGATAATAATCAAAGGCTTTAACCACATCGCTTTCCGTCCATTCATTTTCCAGGGCAAAAATTCCGTTACAGAGATCCTTGTTGATGGTTGCCATAATGGTAATGAACATATCATAATTCTGCCAGTTGTCTTTTCCGCCGAACATAAGCGGAATCTGTCCTGCACCACGCAGTGTCTGTGCCGCAGTCTGCAGTTCCTCCCAGGTAGCAGGGAAAGATTCCACGCCGTTTTCTGTCATCAGTTTATTGTTATACCAAACGGTTCCTGCCGCGCTCATCGCACTGGGAAATGCATAGATTTCATCACCGGACAGTTTAATTGTCGTAAATGAAGCTTCTGTAAACTTATCCTGCCAGTCCTCGCCCAAATCTTGTGATGCATAATCTGCCAGAGGAGCCAGCTGCGATTTATACTGTTCCAAGTCTGCACCAGGCGCAATACCAATTACATCAGGTGCGCTGCCTGCTGCAAAATCAACCTTCAATGCGTTATAATGATCTTCCTGTCTCATGATTTTTACAGTTGCATGTATACCGGGATGGGTGGCATTAAATTCATCTGCAATTGCCTGCGTCAATTCATCATCCTCTGTAAATCCCTTATAATTTCCCAGGGCATACTGCCAGGATTGAACAGTAATTTCCACTACCTCACCATTTTCCGCTTCACCGCCTTCGCCTCCCTGCGAAGCAGTGCTTTCCTGTATCGCCGCAGTACTTCCTGCCGTATTATTTTCTCCTGTGCCGGAGTTTGTTTCAGATGCTGTATTTCCTGAACATGCTGTCAGAGATAACGTCATAACTCCCGCCAGCAACATCGCAATAGCTTTTTTCATTGGAAAAGTCTCCTTCCTGAATCATGTGCCGTTTCTTCACGGCACGATTATTTCTGACATAAAATGTGAATGCATTCAACTTACTATTGAATTATAGTAGATAATATAAAAGAAACAAAGAGCACAAATTTTGGCAAAAACAGGTGGTTTTTTTTAGTTTTATAATATATTATCTTATATATGAATAAATATAGTTACTGTTCTCACAAAAATCCGAGATTAGTTGATACGGAATAAAGAATATGCTACACTAAAGCTACATTAGCTTTTAACCGTATATAAAGAAAGAAGGGGTTTATATGTGTATCAACACAAAAAATAAGAAGAAAGTTTTTCTCCATGCAAAGCCAGCAGATTGCGACGGTTGCATGGAGTAGATATGGTCGCAAAATAATAATGCTGGCTTTTGGAACTTGACTATAATATCAAGGAGGAAGCCTGCATGAAATATCTGAACGCAACATCTGTTCTTCCGGACACTTTGGTAAAAGAGCTGCAGAACTATGTTCAGGGTGGTTACATCTACATTCCAATAGAACAGGAACAGCAAAAACGTTGGGGAGAAGCTTCCGGCTATCGGCAGGAACTGGAACAACGTAATCAGCAAATCAAAAGGGAATATCGGAATGGTGTTTCCATTGAATGTCTGACTGAAAAATACTGTTTGTCTTTATATACTGTCCGGAAAATCATATATCAAAAATAATTGAAGGAGGCTGCCAGTCGCGGCCTCTTTTTTTATACATATTGGTTCGGTAGCATACTGTATATAGAAAAAATATTCCAATAACCGTAGAATAAAAGGGAAATCTATAATGAATTTATGAGGTGTTTACTCAGGCTTTATGAAAGGAAACAATTATGTGTACCAGATTTGTTTATCATGGAAATGATATGATTACAGGCTTTAATTTTGATATTGACCTCTCTGCATGGAAGCATAAGGTGATTATGGATGAGGAACGTTTTTATATTGGAATCTTACGTCCGGATGGAACCTATCATTCTTATCATGGGATTAATAAAAATGGGAATGTCGGTACGCTGCTTTACGTGCACGGCAATCCTGGCGGGGAATACCAGGCCGGACCGGACTGCATGACAATTGCAGATTTGACGGAAGAATTTATTAAAGGACAGATTACATTTGATGACGCGCTTCAGCTTGTAAGGGATAAAAAGATTACCTATGCGCCGGACGCCACTATGCAGGCGTTGCTGTCAGATATCCATGGGCGTGTTTTGATAATCGAGCCGGGATTGGGATATCGGGAAGAACATAAGAAATATTCCCTGATAACGAATTATTCTCTGATAGATCCGGAAAGCACAAAAAATTATATTGTGCCGGGTGATGACCGGTATGAGCGGGCTTTGCAGTTATTGGACTGCTGCGGAAATGATTTCTCGGTATCCAACGCATATACTTTGCTTCATGCCGTCCGTCAGGAGGGTGCATGGGCTACCAGAGTATCCTTTGTTTACTCTGCAAAAGAACAGGCGGTGTATTATGTGGAGAATAACCGTTTTGAACACATTACAAAGTATGTATTTCCTTGAACGGATAAAGAGCAGAACTTTATAAGCTGTGAAGCTATAAAACTAAGAAGCTGTGAAACTATAGAGCAATGAAACTATGAAGCCGTGAAACTAAGAAGCTGTGAAATTATGATTTGATAAATAGAAAACAGGGACTCCGGAGAAAGCCATTCGGATAAACGGAATACTTTACATCCATGCAGGGCAGCCAAGAGAAATATAAGAAGAAAAATAAAGAATACTGTTTTTTATATAAAAAACCGCCGCCCTACGGCAAAACTGGTGTGATACCAGAACCGTAGAGCGGCGATTGTTGTTCACCGCATTATTTTGCAGCTCTTGCTTCCCTGATCTTATCGGCAAGAATCGGAACGATCTTATTCAGATCACCAACGATGCCGTAATCAGCTACGTCAAAGATAGGAGCTGTCTCATCCTTGTTGATTGCAACAATGATGTCAGATTCTTCCATACCTGCCAGATGCTGAATTGCTCCGGAGATACCGATTGCAAAGTATACGTTGGGGCGAACGGTTTTACCGGTCTGTCCAACCTGAAGATCCTTGGGCTTCCAGCCTGCGTCCACAACTGCACGGGAGCAGCTTACTGTTCCGCCGATAGCTTCTGCAAGGTCATCCAGAATCTTGAAGTTCTCCGGGCTGCCAACTCCACGGCCACCGGATACCAGGATTTTTGCATCCATAATATCAACGGTATCAACTACGGATTTAACAACTTCCATGATTTCAACATATTTGTTGTCCGGGGTAAAGCCGGGATTAAACTCTTCCACTACAGCCTTAGCGCCTTCTACCTTGGGTGCCTTCTGCATAACGCCGGGACGAACGGTTGCCATCTGAGGACGGAAGTTCGGGCAGGCGATAGTAGCGATGGTATTTCCACCGAATGCAGGACGGGTCATTAACAGCTGATTATGTTTCTGCTCCTGTCCGGGAATGGGATTTAACGGGAAATCTCCGATATCCAGCTGTGTACAGTCTGCAGTCAGACCTGTATGGATTCTTGCGGAAACACGGGGGCCAAGGTCACGGCCGATTGCGGTAGCGCCTACCAGCATGATTTCCGGTTTATATTTTTCAATTACAGAGGAAAGTGCATGGGCATAAGGCTCTGTTCTGTATTCCTTCAGTTCAGGATCGTCAACAACGATTACTCTATCAGCGCCATATGCAGCCAGCTCGTCAGCCAGTCCTTTTACTTCATAACCGATCAGTACTGCGGTTACTTCTGTTCCTAAATCCTTTGCCAGTTCTTTCCCTTTGCCAATCAGTTCAAATGCGATTCCGCTTACTACGTTATCAACCTGCTGTGCAAAGACAAATACTCCCTTATATTCTTCTAAATTCATCCTTATTCACCACACTTTTCTATTAATATTAAATAACGTGTTTTTCCTGTAATTTTCCTGTAATAAAGGAAGCTGCTTCATCAGGAGTATCAAAGGTAAACTTCTCTCCTGCTCCCTTTCTTACCTTATCAGAAGCCTTAGCGATCTGAGTCGGTGATCCCTTCAGACCAAGGTTGGAATCGTCAACATCCTTCAGATCTGCTCTTCCCCATACGGTGATTTCTTTCTTGTATGCATCGAAGATTCCGCCGGGTGTCATATAACGGGGCTCATTCAGTTCGCCCAGAGCTGTGATCAGGCAGGGCATTTTAGCTTTCAGGACATGATATCTGTCATCGAACTGACGCTCTACGATAACATTTTCGCCTTCGATTTTGATATTCTGTGCATAGGAAATAACCGGGATTCCCAGATGCTCGGAAATCTGAGGCCCAACCTGTGCGGTATCGCCATCGATAGCCTGACGGCCTGTAATAATCAGGTCATAATCCAGATTGCGGATAGCGCCTGCGATTGTCTGGGAGGTAGCCCATGTATCAGCGCCGCCCAGAACTCTGTCGGTTACCAGGATTCCGTTATCAGCGCCCATAGCCATAGCTTCACGGAGAACCTCTTCTGCCTTGGGAAGACCCATGGTGATAACGGTAACCTCTGCGCCGTATTGATCTTTCAGTCTCAGTGCAGCTTCCAGACCTGCCTTGTCATCGGGATTCATGATCGTAAGCATTGCAGCTCTGTCAAGCGTACCATCGGGTTTGAATTTAACGCCGCCCTTTGTATCAGGTACCTGCTTAATACAAACAACAATTTTCATTGTATTTTCTCTCCTTGTTTATAATTTTCTTAAGATAACAGTCGTGCCGCAGCTTATTTCAGCAGTGCTCCGGAGATTACCATTCTCTGAACTTCGCTTGTTCCTTCGTAGATCTCGGTAATCTTGGCATCGCGCATCATACGCTCAACATCATATTCTCTTGTATATCCATAACCGCCGTGCAGCTGAACAGCCTTGGTTGTAACTTCCATTGCAACCTCTGCAGCGTACAGCTTAGCTTTTGCAGCTTCCACAGAATATACGGACTGGGTAGCCTTTGCCATAGCAGCCTTGTAAACAAGCAGCTGGGCACATTCAACCTTGGTAGCCATATCTGCAAGCTGGAACTGGGTGTTCTGGAAAGCGCCGATTGCTCTGCCGAACTGTTTTCTTTCTTTTACATAAGCGATGGTATTGTTAAGAGCGCCTTCAGCAAGCCCAAGAGCCTGTGCAGCGATACCGATACGTCCGCCGTCCAGAGTATGCATAGCGATACCAAAGCCCTTGCCTTCTGCTCCCAGCAGGTTTTCCTTCGGGATTCTGCAGTCTGTGAAAATCAGTTCGTAGGTTGATGAACCGCGGATACCCATCTTCTTTTCTTTGGTACCAAAGGAGAAGCCGGGAGTTCCTTTTTCCACGATGAATGCAGAAATCATTTTTTTCTTTCTGCCTCTCTTATCTTCAACAACGCTTGTAACAGCGAAAATTACATAAACGTCAGCTTCTTTACCGTTGGTGATGAAAATCTTGGATCCGTTAAGCACCCACTCATCTCCATCCAGATAAGCCTTGGTCTGCTGTCCCTGTGCGTCAGTACCTGCGCCGGGCTCTGTCAGGCCGAATGCACCCAGTTTTTCACCCTTTGCAAGGGGAACCAGGTATTTCTGCTTCTGCTCTTCCGTACCATAGGTCATGATAGGATCGCAGCACAGAGATGTATGGGCGGATACGATAACACCTGTGGTGCCGCATACCTTGGAAAGCTCTTCCACGCACATAGCGTAGGTCAGAGGATCGCAGCCCTGTCCGCCGTATTCCTTCGGAACCGGAATTCCCAGAAAACCAAGCTTAGCCATTTTTTCAACGGTAGCCCTGGGGAACTCCTCTGTTTCGTCAACCTCCTGTGCAAGAGGCTTTACTTCTTTTTCTGCAAATTCTCTGAAAAGAGTTCTTGCCATCTCATGCTCTTTGCTTAAAGTAAAATCCATGATTATTTACTCCTCCGTTTTTATCTTTATTATTGCGAAAGCAGCGGGCCTGAGTCAGGGAATCCCGGCTCCGGCGGCCGCCCGCAGGGGATAAGCCCTGCCGCTTACTGCGCCTTTTGCCCGCCGTTCCGTAATCTGCTGCGGGATATTTTACTTGCTGTAGTCATAGAAGCCCTTGCCGGTCTTCTGTCCAAGCTGTCCGCCGCGAACCATCTTCTTAAGCAGTGTATGAGGACGGTATTTCGGATCGCCTGTTTCGGATTCCAGAACTTCCATGATAGCCAGAACGATATCCAGACCAATCATATCGCCCAGAGCCAGAGGTCCCATGGGATGATTAGCGCCCAGCTTCATAGCGGTGTCGATATCTTCTACGGAAGCAACGCCTTCAGCATAGATGCCGATAGCTTCGTTGATCATCGGAACAAGGATTCTGTTTACTACGAAACCTGCAGCTTCGTTAACCTGTACAGGTGTTTTGCCGATAGCTACGGAGATTTCCTTAATTGTTTCCACTACGCTTTCAGGTGTGTTCAGTCCTGCGATAACCTCAACCAGCTTCATAACAGGAGCGGGATTGAAGAAATGCATTCCGATAACAGGTCTGTCAAGGCCAGCGCCGATTTCGGTAATGGACAGGGAAGATGTATTAGTAGCGAAGATGCAGTCCTTCTTGCAGATATCCTGCAGCTCTTTGAAAGTCTGCTTCTTGATTTCCATATTCTCCAGAGCAGCTTCAACAACCAGATCACAATCTGTGCAGATAGTCTTCACACCTGTTGTGATTTTAGCAAGGATAGCGTCAGCAGCAGCCTGCTCCATTTTACCCTTTGCCACTCTCTTAGACAGAGTCTTAGCGATTCTGTTCTTTCCGTTTGCAGCGAATTCCTCATTGATATCACACAGAAAAACTTCATACCCTTCCGTCTGAGCAAAAGCCTGCGCAATACCAGAACCCATTGTACCTGCACCAATAATACCAACCTTCATCTGATTAAACCTCCTACAAGATATGTTTTAGTTGAGCCGGGCGTGGACCGGATTGTAAAAGCTGAGCGGTGAGCTTGCTCACCGACCAGTTTTTACAATCCGGCCCACATGCGGCGAAGCCGCATAGCGAAAGGCCGCAGGCCTTGAGCCTCCCGGCGGATTTCCGGTAACCAATCCCTTAAGTCCTTAATCCCTTAAGTCCTTACTTATTCAAAAACTTCTCCACTTTCCTCTTCTCCAGGAAAGCAGCCATTCCTTCCTTCTGGTCATAGCTCTCGAAGCAGTCGCCAAACAGCTTCTCTTCGATTACAATCGCCTCATCCATATCCGCATCCAGACCATCATTAATAGCCTTCTTGCAGTTTCTCACAGCGATCGGCGCATTCTTGGCAATTCCCGCCGCCATCTTCTCAGCAGCAGCCATAAGCTCGTCCTGTGTATAAACCGCATTCACCAGGCCAATTCTCAGAGCCTCGTCAGCCTTAATATTCCTTGCCGTATAGATCATCTGCTTAGCCATTCCAGGTCCAACCAGACGGGCCAGCCTCTGTGTGCCGCCGAAACCAGGTGTGATTCCCAGGCCAACCTCAGGCTGTCCGAATACTGCATTATCAGAACAGATTCTGATATCACAGCTCATGGAAATCTCACAGCCGCCGCCCAGTGCAAAGCCGTTAACAGCAGCAATAACAGGAATCGGGAATGTCTCCAGCTTACGGAAAACATCATTTCCCTTCTTACCAAAGGCCTCGCCCTCCGCCTTGGTCAGAGTGCTCATTTCTCCGATATCCGCGCCTGCAACGAAGGATTTTGCCCCTGCGCCTGTCAGAATCAGACATCTTACCTCTTCCAGATTCACAGCATCCAAAGTTTCATTCAGTTCATCAAGAACCTGGGAATTCAGAGCGTTCAGCGCTTTTTCACGGCTGATGGTGATAACTGCGTAGGAACCCTTCTGTTCATATACAATGTATTCCATAGTACTCATCCTTTCTATATCACCGTCTTTTATGACGGGAATTTTTCAGCTACCCCTGTGCATAACGAATGATTAGCAGACCGCAAAGTCCGCTAATCATTCAGTTTAGAAGCCTATATCAGTCTCTTTCTACGATGGTTGCGCAGCCCATGCCGCCGCCGATGCACAGAGTTGCAAGACCCTTCTTAGCATCAGATTTAACCATTTCGTGAAGCAGAGTAACCAGAATACGGCATCCGGAAGCTCCTACGGGATGTCCCAGCGCAATAGCGCCGCCGTTTACATTCAGCTTGTCATTGTTAATGCCAAGATCATGTGCAACAGCAAGAGACTGTGCGGCAAAAGCTTCATTGGCTTCAATCAGATCGAAATCATCGATATTCATTCCGGTCTTAGCCATAACCTTTCTGGTTGCTGCAACAGGTCCGATTCCCATGATGGTAGGATCCACGCCTGCCAGTGCTCCCGCTACCCATGTTGCCATAGGGGTTACGCCCAGCTCTTTTGCCTTTTCTTCGCTCATAACCACAACTGCTGCCGCGCCGTCATTGATTCCTGAAGAGTTCGCAGCGGTTACGACGCCGTCTTTCTTGAATGCAGGACGAAGCTTTGCAATGCCTTCTGCGGTGGTTCCCGGACGAGGCCCTTCATCCTTATTGAAAATAATGGTTTCTTTTTTCTTCTTAACTTCTACAGGAACGATTTCATCATCAAACTTTCCTGCTTCCTGAGCTGCAACAGTCTTCTGCTGGCTCCATGCAGCGAACTCGTCCAGCTGCTGTCTGGTCAGTCCCCACTGCTCTGCGATATTTTCTGCAGTGATGCCCATATGATACTGATTGAATGCATCTGTAAGAGCATCGTTCACCATGGTATCAACCATAGTTGCGTTGCCCATTCTATATCCGTAACGTCCCTGAGGGATTGCATAAGGAGCCATGGACATGTTTTCCATACCGCCTGCAACAACGATATCCGCATCTCCTGCAAGAATCATCTGTGCAGCCTGGTTCACACAGTTCAGACCGGAACCGCATACAACGTTCATGGTAACAGCCGGAACTTCGATAGGCAAACCAGCTTTGATAGATGCCTGACGTGCCACGTTCTGTCCCAGGCCAGCCTGGATAACACATCCCATATATACCTGATCAACTGCTTCGGGAGCAACTCCCGCTCTGTTTAAAGCTTCCTTGATAACGATAGCACCCAGCTCCGCTGCCGGAGTTGTGCTTAAGGCCCCGCCCATTGTACCGATGGCTGTACGGCATGCACCTGCCAAAACGATTTTCTTTGCCATGTTTTCTCCTCCATATTCATTAAAAACTGCGAATTTACTGGGTTTTGACGGTATTGTTAATTTTTTGTCATTACCCACAGCCTTTATTATAGCATAGAGAATATTTAATAGCAAGGATTTTTCGATGCTCAATAACAGGAAACTTTCTGGCATAAGAAACCTAATTAAAATAGTGTAAAAATAAATAAATTTTTAATAAAAATTAAGTTTTGTAACGCTTCGGATATGTCGCTGCACGGACGCACCTCTCGGTTTTTCAGTCATATAATGATAAAAAAGACTATTTTGTCTCTCAAGAGGTTAGATATGGCCACTGATAATTTAGGTTCCATCGTATCCCTGGGTAATGTTCTCCGGATTGACAACGCTGTTATTGATGAGGTTTTTTTCTCAAATAACAACACCGGATATATCCTTATCTCCTATTCCGTCCCATGGCAGAGCGGAATTACCACGACAGACCAGCTGCAGCTTAACGTAAATAACAATACCGTTATCCTGAATTCCTTCCGACTGCCGATATGTCTCTGTGATCTGCGCGAGGGAATGCGGGTCGATGTCACCTTTTCGCCCCGTATGACAAGAAGCATCCCGCCTCAGAGCAATGCATTTTCAATCACTGTAAGACGCCCGTCGCGGCCTCCCGTTGCGCCGCCAAGTGTAACAACAGCACGAATCCTTTGGATAGATGCAAATAATAACCGGCTGATCACCGTTTCGCAAAACAATATAAACAGACAGATGGTATTTGTCATAACAAATTCCACAATTATTCTGAACAGGAACGGTTTCCCAATCCCTCTGCGCGCTCTCCGCCCCGGACAGCTGGTGCAGATATCACACTCAAATTTCCAGACGGCAAGCATACCGCCAATCGCCACGGCGTTCCGGATTCAGGTAATATAGCATTTATTTAAACTGTCTGCCGGAAGCATATAAAAAGGGAGCCTCAGCAAAAATTCCGTTCCAGCGGAATTTTCCTGCCATGGCTCCTTTTTATCATCATACGCAATATATACGGTTTCAACAGAGATTTACTTTTTATCTGCGATATCCAGTCCTATCACCACCCATGGCAGGGCGGCTGAAGTAAAATCTCCCATATTGCATCCTTTCATGCACTCCGGCATTCTGCGGACAGCATCAGTTCAGGAAAACGGCAACCGCATTCGCTCCAGGACCTACGTGTACCCCGATTACAGAACCAACCGGAACTGTCTTTTTGTATTCCGCATCAAAATGTTCCTTAATAAATGTCTCAAATCCGCTGACACATTCCTTTTTTCCTGTAAAGCCAAGATTGTAGCCTCTTGTCTTGTCCATCCCGCCGTCTTTCTCAATTGTTTTAAGCACCTTGTCCCAGGCGCTCTTCTGGCCTCTGGCAAGCCCGGCCACACGCACTTCCCCGTATCTCACGGACAGAATGGGCTTAAGGTTCAGCGCGCTTCCCACTACCATGCCCGTTGTGGACAGGCGTCCTCCCTTCTGGAGATAAAGAAGTGTGTCTACAATCAGATAAATGCAGATCTTCTCTTTTTCTTTTTCAAGAATTTCAACAATCTGCTCCGCTGTCTTTCCTTCCTCTCTGAGGGCAAATGCACGATCCAGCAGAAGCTGTGTCCCCAGCGTTGCCTGCATGCTGTCGATTATGTAAATCCTGTCATATTCCACAATATCCCTGGCAATAAGCGCACTCTGGCAGGTACCGCTAAGCTTGCTCGCAAGAAGGATGCATATTACGTCGTCCCCCGCTTCTTTGGCCTCCCTGAAATACTGCAGAAATGCTTCCGGAGAGGGCTGGCTTGTTGTGGGCAGTTCCTCCGCTGAGGCAAGCTTATCATAGAATTCCTCCGGTTTCATGTCAACACCGTCAAAATATTCTTTTTCTCCGAAAAGTACTTTAAGGGGAACCAGGGTGATGCCCAGACTGGCTGCCTGTTCTGTTGTGTAATCGCAGGTTGAATCACAGATAAAACGGATACTCATTTTTACTCCTGTCTGCGCGTAAATACGCTATTATCAAAAACGGGCCGAATGGTGGAAATCTTCAGCTTTATTGATTTAATGTTACTGTTTTAATTGTGTGTGGGTCATCGGGTTATATAAAGTATGGTATATTTTAGAATCAAGTTCAAATATTTTGATTTTCAAAACATTTGAAAGCATAGCAAAATTTAATTAGGATGTCAATAATGTTTTTCAGTTTACTCTTGTTTTTTTGATTTATTCTTGTTTATTTATGCTGATTGCTATTGTGGTTGGAATATTGTAGAATAACATAATATATGGAAGATCTTATATTATATTGATCAATAAGGAGTCCTATTATGAAGAAGGATTACAGAAATAAAGGGTTTACGCTTGTTGAGATGATAGTTGTAATAGTTATAATAGGGATTCTTCTGGCTATATTGGTGCCGGGGATGTTTAGGTACATACAGAAGGCTAAAGAGCAGCAGGCGATTGTGGAGTGTCGGGCGGTGGTTACGGCGGCGCAGACTTTGGCCCTGGAACAATATGGAAAAAGTTTATTTAATCCTCTGGAATTTCAAAATAACGATTTTAGGAAAAAAATTTGTGCTGCTGCAAGTGTATCTGGTTCTATAGTTTTTGGTGTAAACTTTTCAGATATGCCTTCGACTGAAGTTGCTTATTTAGAATACAAGTATTCAGAAAATATAATAGTTGTCTATGATATTAAAAACGCCTCAATTTTTTATATTAAGGAGCAAAATAATTTAAGTGATATGGACAATAGAATAAAAAATTATGGTAAAATTTTCGAAGAAAAATATGGTAATAATTATAATAATAATAATGTTTGGAATGTTGCAAGAAAAGAATATTATGAATCTAGTGAAGCAGCCTTAACAGATGCAGAAAAAGATTTATTAAGCGCTAAAACTACTTTGTCAAATTCGACTCTAGATTCTTTAAAATGGATGCCGTGCCGTTATAAAAACAGTGATTCTACATATGAACATTATTTCGTTGCTACAAAAACCGAAGGTACGTTCTATGTATCACTCGCATATTATCAGGGTTCGTATTATTATTTTCTTGGTAATAATGGAACTACCGGAGCAAATTCCATGCCAGATGCAAGTGAGCAAACAATCTCTAAATTAATTAATGCAAAAACAAATGCAGAAGATTTAAGTAAAGATAAAGATATATGGGTAAAAATAGTTAAATAATATGACTTCCTATACCAATTATGTATTATTTGATTTAAAATGGACTAATAATTTAAACAGTTTAATGAAGTTATTAGTCCGTTTTTTAAGTTTAATTATATTTTTTATACCTTGCATATATTAATATCTCCTCTTCCCCACGTCCCCCAGCAATCCTCCCCAACAGCACCTCCACCGCCTTCTCCGCAATCGCCGCCTCATCCTGCTTCACATGCAGGAAGGCCGGCCCATAGGGCGCCAGATAATCTTCATCCACACAAGCTAGGCGGATTTCCTTATCCAGAGAGATTCCTACTTTCCCCGCCGCGGCAGTAATGGCAGGCACAATGCCATACTCCTCCGCAATTATGGCATCCATTTCCGTTCTCCCCTTTTCCAGGAACCGTACTGCCGCCTGAATTGCTTCCGGACAGGGGTGGTTATCCAAGAGAGACTCCTTCCCTCCGCCTGACGGCAGCACACAGATTCCGGCTTCAGTCAGACCGAGACGTTCCATCTCATTAATAAACCCATTCCGCCGTTCCTGAACTGAAACCGCTTCGGTATCCTCCGTAGTAAACAGAGCTATCCGGCGGCAGCCGTCCTCAGCCAAAGCCCTGACCAAAGCAGCTGTCGCCGCCTTATTGTCAGTTCTTACCGAAGGTACCGGGATGCCCTTCATCTTCTTATCAATAAGAACCACAGGGAAATCATCCAGATACAGCTGCAGGATAGCAGGACTGTAATTCTTTCCATGACAGGGCATGATTATCATGCCGTCCACATGAAGCGACATAAGAAAATGGATCTCCTCCGTTTCCCTCTCCCTGTCTCCATAGGAAAATCTGACAATCAGGCTGTATCCTGTCTTTTTGGCGAGACAATCCATGCGATACATCATTTCCAGCCCGAAGGGTGTTGATACATGCTCCAGTACCAATCCCAGCAAATGATCCTTACCGCCCTTTTCCCCTGCCGCCTTCTCCTGTTTTCTCACAAAGCTGCCATTCCCCGGCACTCTTTTCACACATCCGCTTTCCGCCAGCATTTCCAGCGCTTTCTTCACTGTTATTGCACTGACCGAAAACTCTCTGCACAGTTCTTCGTCGGCAGGCAGTTTTTCACCGGGCGGATAGGTTCCGTTCTGGATACGCTCCAGCAACTCCTCATATACCTTCTGATATAAAAATACTTTTCCCATTTTCTTTATAACATCCCTTCACCGCTAAACCTGAATGCCTAATATGCAAACACGCATACCTTAATTCTCCATCAATCTTCCATTTCATTCATCCTCAATAAAATATATTTTATTACAAATACAGCCATATATACAACAAGAAAAATATACTTTACTCCTCTTTTTCATGTCACATTCCCCAGTAATCCCTTCCGCTTTTTAGCAGAATCAGAGAAAAAAATCAGTCCGATTTACAAACAAATACCCCTATGCTACCTTTAAAGCAGGTCTTACACCATTTCTGTCGAAAATGGCGGCAAGACAACCACCCTTTACTTAAAATTATCCCAGCCAAAGGAGGCTACCCATGAACACTACCAGGAAAACCAGTCCCTTCCGTTATGCTGTCGGCATGTTCGGCACATCCATCCCCATCAATATGTTTAAAACCTATGCCGCCGCATTTTATGTTATCGGGCACGGCGTTACCACAGCGCAGTTTTCCATGGTGCTGTTCCTGTATACCTTTGTGGATGCCATTGATAATCCGGTGTACGGCTTTCTTTCCGACAGGACACGGACACGCTGGGGACGGCGCAGGCCATGGCTTGTTATCGGCGCGCCGCTGCTGGCGCTTTGCTTCATTGCCTTTTTCAATATCCCGTCTTTCTTAAGCGGAAGCGGAATTTTTTCCTATATGCTGCTGATGTACATACTCACCGGTACGCTGGATTCCCTCATCAATGCCAATTATGGGGCGCTTTTCCCGGAGCTTTTCCGTTCGGATGCGGAGCGTGCCAAATCCAACGCCATGCGCCAGGCCTTCCAGCTGCTCGCCATGGTAATCAGCATCGCACTCACGCCTATAGTAACGGATGCTCTGGGTTACGGCCTGACCAGTGTGATTTACGGGCTTTTAGCCGTTTCCGTTATTCTCTACTGCACTCTCGGCTGCCATGAAACCGCACAGGAGGAAGAACTGGAAAAACCACGTCTGCTTTCCACCCTGCGGGATCTTCTCACCAACCCCAAATTCTGGATTTTCGGGCTGACCAATGCTTTTTACAGCGCTGCCATGGCGCTGGTGATGTCGGCGGTTCCTTTTTATGTTAAATATACGCTGGGGCTGGACAGCATGGCAAATACCATGCTCCTTGGCGTGGTGCTCCTGTTTGCCATGGCCGGGGTATCGGTCTGGGCTTTCTTTGTGAAAAAACGTTCTTTAATGCCCATATGGCGTACGGCGCTCATCGCGCTTGCGCTGTCTTTTATCCCGCTCTATTTTGTGTCCGGTTTTGTGCCGGCGCTCGCCGCCTCCTGCCTGCTTGGCTTCGGCTACTCCGGCGCCATCACCACCATGGATTTGGTGGGCGCCCGCATTATGGATGAGGATACCCGGAAGAACGGGCTGCGGCGTGAGGGCACCTATGCCAGCGCCATGGGCTTTATGAACCGGCTGAGCGGATTTTTTACAAGCTTTGCCTTTCTTTTGGTGGGCTGGCTTTATGGTTTTGAAAGCGGCGACATGCCGGGGGCAAGGCCTCATGACGCCGCCCGTTTTCTGATGGTGGTATTCCCGCTGTGCGCCATGCTTTTGTGCGTTGTGTGCTCCCGTTTCCTCAAATTCCCGGAAGCGCCTTCCCAGGCTTCGCATAAACAGCCGGAAACCCGGGAAGCGAAAAAGTAATATCCGAAAGGACAATTCAGACAATGAACGAACGGTATTTGATCATCAATGCGGACGACTTTGGTCTGTGTGAAAGCATGAACCAGGCGGTGCAGGAACTTTTCCGGCTAGGGGCCATCACCTCTTCTTCCATTCTCAGTCCTGCGCCCAGGGCGGCTAAGGCCAGTGCCCTGGCGGCACAGCAGAAGCTTCCTGCCGGCGTGCACTGGACACTTTTTTCCGAGTGGAAGGAGGAGCTTTGGCCCGCCGCATCCTTACAGGGAAAGCACGGTTTTCTTACGGACAACGGGTTTCTGCCTGCGGACGGAGGCGCTGCGGCAAAGCGCGCGGCTTCCAGCGATATTACAAGAGAGTTGGAAGCGCAATATCTGCGCATGGCTGCTGCAGGATGCATTCCTGATCATGCGGACAGCCATGGCGGAACCCTGTATGGGATTAATGGAAGGCTTTTTTTCATAAATGCATTCAGGCTGTGCCGGAAATACGGACTGCCCTTCCGTTTTGCACGTACAACCGCCTTCCTGGAGAGGCAGTTTGCAGGAAGGGTGTCTCCGGCAGTCACACTGGCCCATTCGGGAATTGTATTTCTGGCGGAGCGTATGGGGGTGGCTCTGCCCGACTATTTCATCACCAATCCTTATCCTGTGGAAAAAATCAGAGATTACGAAGCGCTCTGCCGTTATTATGAGGAGCAGTTAAGAATTGCTCCCGCAGGCATTACCGAAGTATTCCTCCACCCCTCCGTCCCGGACGGACGGCTTCTGGCGCGCACGCCCCAGTGGCGGAAGAGGGAATGGGAATATTATTTTCTCAAAAGCGGACGACTTGCCCGTCTGGTAGAAAAAGAAGGCTTTATACCGGTTTCCTGGGGCAGCGCTCCTTTCGAGGAGCTGCGCCGTAAAGCCGCTGATTTTTCCGAGACGCCGCATTCCCGGCAGCAGAAGCAGACAATCCCAACGGAAAATATCAACAGGAGAATAAAACATTATGGATAAAATAAAGCATCTCGCCCTTACCCTGGACAAATCCCAGGAACGCGGCTACATCAAAGTCCCCTTTCAGGTGGAAAAAAATACGGAGAGGATAGACATCCGTTACCGCTATCCGTCGTCTCCGATCAGCAGCGAAGGGAATTACTGCATTTCCGGCGAACCCTGTACCATTGATTTGGCCGTCATGCTGCCGGATGGAACCATGGCCGGGGCCTCCGGTTCCGACAGAAACCACGTCTGGCTGTCCCCGCTGGGAAGCAGCGCCGGTTTTCTTTCCGGTGAACTGCCGGAAGGGACCTGGCATATCATCGCCGGCGCCTATCATGTGCCCGCAGAAGGGGTCACCGTAGAATATACGCTGGAATTTACGGAAAAAAAGCGCCGGCTTTTTAAAGGCGATACCCATGTTCATACCACCGCTTCGGACGGTATCCTGACGCCGGAAGAGGCGGCGGGGCTGGCAAAACGCATGGGGCTGGATTATCTTTTTTTCACAGACCACAATAACAGCGCACAAAACGAAAATCTGCCCGACTGCGATGACATTACGCTTCTTCCCGGCACCGAATGGACGCATTACAAGGGACATGCCGGTTTTCTCGGCGTAAAAAGGGCTTTCCTGCGTCCTTATTTCACAGGCTCCCCGGAAGAAACGGATGCACTTTTCCGGGAGGCGGGGGAACGCGGCGCTTTCCGTGTCATCAACCATCCTTTCTGCCCTCTGGTACCATGGGAATGGGGCTTTGCCCTTCCCTTTGACGGCCTGGAGGTATGGAACGGCGTCATGTCCGAACGGAATGAAAGGGCGGCGGGCTGGTGGCATGCCCAGCTGTGTGCCGGCCGGCGGATTCCGGTCACCGGAGGCAGCGATTACCATCGCCCCGGACTGCTGGGCAGTCTTGCCATGCCCTGCCATTGTCTGTATGCGCCCTCCCGTTCCCCGCAAGACCTGCTGCAGGCGCTCCGACGGGGAAACGGCTTTATTTCCTATCTGCCCTCCGGGCCGATGGCCGACCTGCAGGCCGAGGGAATGGATGGAAATGCCGCCTCCTTCGGGGATTTTGCCGTCCGCGGCTCTGAGGTTTCCCTTCTTTTTACGGGCCTGCAGGCCGGGGATGAAATCCGCCTGATTACAGAGAAGGATACAGAAATCCTGAATGCGCCGAAGGGCGCGGTACAGCTGATGCTGAAGCGTAATTATCCGGATGCGCTGTTCCTCCGGCTGGAGCTTTACCGCAGCTATGCGCCCGGCCTTCCCCCTATGAAGGCCCTGCTGAGCAATCCTGTTTATTTTGGCTGAAAAAAGAGAGGAATTACTTAAAATATGGATATTACTGCAAAAAAGGTTATTGTGGTATTTAAAACCCACCTGGACATCGGTTTTACAGGGCTGGCGGAAGACGTGCTCCGCCGATACTGTGATGATTTTATCCCTGCAGCGGTGGAGCTGGCTTTCCGTGTCAATACCGGGGCGCAGAAAAAATTCGTCTGGACGGTAGGCTCCTACCTCATACGCTATTATCTGGAGCATGCAAAACCGGATGCCTGCGTCCGGCTGGAACAGGCCATCCGCGCCGGCTTCATCCGCTGGCACGGGCTGGCCTGCACTACCCATACCGAACTGATGGACAGGCGGCTGATGGATTATGATCTTTCCATTTCACAGGCGCTTGACCGCCGTTTCGGCGTCACCACGCTGGCTGCCAAAATGACGGACGTCCCGGGGCATACCATAGGCCTGGTTCCCACGCTTTCCGACGCAGGGATTGAATTCCTCCATATCGGGGTAAATGCCTCTTCCCGGGTGCCTTCCGTCCCCTCCCTGTTTCGCTGGCGTTTTGGCGGCAAAGAAATCACAGTTAACTATGCCGCGGAATATGGGAATGTCACCCTACTGGAAAATGGAGCCGCGCTCGTTTTCTATCATGCCCATGACAATTCCGCCCCGCCCTCTCCCGAAGAGCTGGAGCAGCTGTATGCCCGGCTGGCAGCGCAGTATCCCCAGGCACATATCGAAGCGGGGACTCTTGACGAATTCGCGGAGGAAATCCGGCAGGTGAGGGACAGCCTGCCCGTCCTGGAAGCGGAAATCGGCGATACCTGGATTCACGGCGCCGCCAGCGATCCCCTGAAGGTATCCTGGTACAGACGCCTGCTTCTCCTGAAGGAAAAATGGCTGGCTGAGGGCCGGCTGGCACAGGAAAGCCCGGCCTATGATACGCTGATGGAAAATCTCCTGTTGATCTGCGAACACACCTGGGGGATGGATACCAAGAAATTCCTGCTTGATTTCACCAACTGGGAAAAGAGGGCCTTTGCCGAAGCCCGGAAAAAGGATATCACCTCCTACGCGCTTTTTTCTCCGCAGAACCAGCATATCTTCCAGGCGCTGCTCCCCGAACTGGAGGATTACAAAAAGGTCCGCGGCGGACAGTGCTCCTCCTATTCCCTGTTTGAAAGCTCCCATCAGGAACAGAGGGACTACATCACCCGCGCCCTGGGGGCGCTGCCTGATGCGTTGAAAAAAGAAGCGCAGGCTTCCTTTTCCTTCTCCTATCCGGCGCTGCCCGATTGTGCCGTGCCCTGCCGCGCCTATACGCCCCTTCAGGCCGGCCCCTGTATGGTAACCGTTGGATCCAGCGGGGAGCTGACGCATATTTCCTTCAGCGCCAACGGACAAAAACGGGAAATATCCGGCGCCATCGGTCTGCTGGAATATGAAACCTTTGGCGGAAAGGAAGTGGATGACTGTTATTTTGAATACGGCCGGGATCTGGGGGAGAACTTCCACTGGGCGGAGCCTGACTTCGGAAAACCGGGACTTCGCTACCATCCTGAAATCCAACATCGTACCTGCCGTCCTTTCCCCGCTTCCATCCATGTAAGCGGAGGACAGCTGTATATCCGCCTTATATTTCCTCCGGAGGCCAGCGAGCAGTACGGCTGCCCCAGGGAGGCCCTGGCAGTATACAGGTTCACCGAAGGGAATATCCATCTGGAGCTGTTCTGGAAGGATAAGGATGCGCTGCGAAGCCCGGAAGCATTATGGCTTGGCATACGTCCGGAGGTGGAAAATCCCTCCTGCTGGCAGATGGTTAAAAGCGGCGCGGCCCTTTCCCCTTCCAATGTGGTTTCCAACGGAAACCGGCAGCTGCATGTTGTGCAGGACCTGTCCTATACTGGCGCAGACAGCAGGCTCCATATCACCCCGACGGATGCGCCGCTTGTGTCTTTGGGCGGTAAAAAGCTGTACCAGCCGGACAACAGCATGCCTGAGCTTTCCCAGGGCTTCTTTTTCCTTTTGTACAACAACCGGTGGGGAACCAATTTTAAACAGTGGTTTGAAGAAGATATGCGGTTTGCCTTTGACATCAGTTTATCTTAGCTGCGCCCTCCGGGTACGCAAAAAAACGGGCTGCCCATCGCCGGCAGCCCGCGTTTCCTTCACAGATTCATATACTTGCTTTGCATCCCCGCTGTTATGCCCGGATGACAAAGCCTTCTTTTCTCGGTTTCGCCTGAGGAAGCGGTTTGTCGCCATAACCCAGGATGCAGTTTCCGATGCCGATATATTCTTCGCCAAGTCCCCATTTTTTCATAAGGGCTTTTCCTTCCTCCGTCTGGAAAACCTCTCTGGCCCGGTGGATCCAACAGGAGTCAACACCCAGGGAGAAAGCGGCATTCATCAGGTTGCCCATTACAAGGCTTCCATCCTCCACACAGGTTCCCCTGCGGCTGTCTGCAAAAACCACCACCACCGTCGGCGCACCGTAAAAAGGATCGCTGTCATTTCCCATCACCGCCGCATTCATGCGGGACATCTGCCGGATAGTTTCCTTATCCTGTACCACCGCCATCACCACCGGCTGCATTCCCATGCCGCTGGGGGCATATTCTCCCGCCGTAAGAATCTGCTGCAGTGTTTCTTCCGGCACCTGCGCGTCCTTATAGGAACGCACGCTTCTGCGCTCCGTCAATACCTTCAGTGTTTCATTCATTTCCTGCTCCTTTCCCCGCGATGGACCGGATGCCCGGCCACCACGAACCCGTACGGCCCGCGCAGCAAATGCGCAGGCTTGTCTGAACCGTTACTTTTTTCCGCCATTTACAAAAACCATTCGTTTTTTCCTCTCACAGAAAGGAACGGCGCCAGCTTCTGGCTGAGCATCTCCGTTACCGGCGCAGGGAGAGTTCTCGCTTTTTCCGGGCAAATGGTAATGCACCGCATGCACAGAATACATTTTGACGGATCTGTCTGCGTCGGATCTCCGGCGGGTATGGCTTCCACGGGACATTTTTGTGCGCAGAGGCCGCACCGGATACAGTCCTTTGCTATCTGAGGGACGGCCTGCATGGGCTTCCAGCTTTTATAGGGACGGTTCCCCGGCGTCGCTTTTTCCTCCGGCCTGTTCCCTTCGGCCAGGGTCTTCAGCTTATGTAAAATCTCACCGGCAAATTCGGCGATTTCCCTGCGGTCCTGCCCATCCGGCCGTCCCGCAGCCAGCTGTGTTACGATGGAATGCTGTGCAACGAGAGCCGCTGAAGCCAGCCTGGAAAAACCCTGCTGCTCCATCCTGTCATCCAGCTCTGCAAGGGCATCCTCATAAGCCCGGTTCCCATATACCGCAAGGGAAATGAACCAGGCGCCGTTTCCCTGCACACGGGAAAGCCTTTCAGCCATCACACCGGGAAGCCGGCCGCCGTAAACCGGCCCCGCCGCAATCACCACATCCGATGGTGCAAAGCTGCGCCGTTCCCCCAAGGGGAGCGTCAGATCATATTCCTCCACCTGCGCCGCCAGCTCTCCGGCCAGCATCAGAGCGGCTTTCCTGGTATTTCCCGCCGGACTGAAATGTACCACATATACTTTGTCAAGCATGCAAAAATCCCCCGTTTCCTATTTGTAGCCGGCATCATAACAGCCCGGATAACCAGACTCTTGCCGGCCGCCTGCTGCCGCTATTGATTCCTATGGCCAGCGGCTAAATTTTTCCGGCTGTATGAACCATTCCATATCAGTTAGTATAGGTTCCTTTTTGCCTGATGTCAATCGGCCGCAGGCTCTAAGCTGCAAGCTCTAAATTACAGACTCTAAACTTCCTGCAGAAGAAGCTGATAGCTTCCCGCCTCCAGGGTAAGGGACTTCACGTTTTCCAGGGAAAGTGCCTTCTGCGCTTCCGGCTCAGCGCCATCCACAGCCTTCAGGACCATTCCATCCGGCACAATAAACCGGGCGGTGCAGTCAAAGGGGATACGGACCTGGAAGCGGATGCCATCTTCTTCATATGCCCATTCACTTTCGTAAACACCGGCCGCAGAGGAAAATTCGCCCTTCACCCAGCCCAGCCTCCTGTCCGGGCAGGGTGCCAGGACCGCCTTTTTAAAGCCGACAGCCGTTTCATCCGGCGCAATGCCGCAGACGCTTCTGTAAATCCATTCGGAAACAGCCCCGTAGGCGTAATGGTTCAGGCTGTTCATGCCTGTGCCGCTGATTTTCCCATCGGGCAGAACGGAATTCCATCTCTCCCAGACGGTGGTGGCTCCCATGTTCACCTCGTACAGCCAGCTGGGATAATCCTCCTGTAGAAGCAGCGTATAGGCCTCTTTTACCAGCCCCGCCTTTGTGAGCGCCTGGCAGAGATAAGCGGTCCCCACAAAACCGGTATTCAGATGCATTCCATTCTCCTGCAGCATTTTTTTCAGGCGGGACGCTGTTTTTTCCATGAATTCTTCAGGGATGATGTCAAAATAAATCGCCAGCACCAGCGCCGTCTGCGTATCGATCGCCACCCTTCCGCCCGGCGTAATATATTCCTTGCGGATAGCGTCCCTGACCTCCTGCGCAATCCTGCCGTAATAGGCTTCGTCCTCCTTTTTGCCAAGCACGGCTGCCGCTCTTGCGGTCAGCAGGGAGGAATACAGGTAATAGACGGAAGCCACATAATAAGGATCGGTTCTTCCGAAGCAGCTGTCCTTATCCGGATTATCCAGCGCCAGCCAGTCCGCGAAATGGAAGCCCACCTGCCACAGCCTTCCGCCGCCGCAGTAAGTCTCATCCATATGGATGATGAAATCTGTCCATTGCTTCATATTTTCATAGGTTTCAGCCAGCAGGCCTGTATCCCCGTAAAACTGGTACAGGGTCCAGGGGATGATCGTCGCCGCATCGCCCCAGGCGCAGGAACCGGCCTCTCCCCAGGTATTTGCCGTCATATCCGGCGCTTCCTGCCCCATGTTTTCACGGGCCACGGAAAGGACATCCGGCACGACAAAGGGTACGGCGCCCTGGTTGATCCGCTGCTCATAACGCATATCCTTCAGATATTTCCGGTAAAAAGCCGCCGTATCCATATGGTAGGACGCCGTCTGGCAGAACACCTGGGCATCTCCGGTCCAGCCCAGCCTTTCATCACGCTGCGGGCAGTCTGTAGGCACATCCAGGAAGTTTCCCTTCTGTCCCCAAAGCGTATTTTCTATCAGGCGGTTCACCTTTTCATCCGCGGTGGTGATCCGGCCTGTTCTTTCCAAATCAGAATAAACCGCGCAGGCCTCAAAGGCAAAGCTGTCCAGATTTTCCTGCGTAAGCGTGATTCCGATCACCTTCACATAACGGAAGCCATAGAAGGTAAAATGCGGGCGCACATGGGCGCTGCTGCCGTCGGAAATGTAGGTGAATTCCGCTTTTGCGGTGCGCAGGTTGTCCCTGTAGAAGTTACCGTCCTGCAGGATTTCCCCGTATTGAAGATAAATCCGGGTCCCTTTTTCCGCTTTACAGTCAAATTCCACCCAGCCTGTGATTTCCTGACCGAAATCCAGAACCTGTTCCCCTGCCGGCGTCATAAGGAGGCTGACGGGACGCAGTCTCTCATGGATGGTCACCGGAACGCTCAGGCGCTCGGTCAGCTTCGCCTTCGGCGCGGATGCCCTGCTGACGGGCACGGCCTCTTCCTTCGCGCGGGCGCAGATTTTGCCGGAGCAGTCCCGGAAATCCCTGTTGGCATCATAGACCTCGCCGTCATAAATATTGGAAAAAAGAACGGGTGACGGAAGGCATCTCCAGTTTTCATCCGTTGTTATTTTCTGCTGTGAGCCGTCCTTGTAGGTAATCAGGAGTTGTGCGGCGGCAAGGAATTTATCGCCGTAAATTTCCGTCACCCTCGCTTCATCCAGGTAACTGAATCGGCCCTTGTACCAGCCGTCCCCCAGCATGACGGAAAGCACATTTTCTCCCGGACAAAGCAGCTGTGTCACATCATAGGTCTGGTACTGTATCCAGAAACGGTAATCGTTGTAAAAAGGAGCCAGATATTCCTCACCGGCCTTTTCCCCATTCAGGCCGGCTTCATATACGCCCAGCCCTGTTATGTAAAGCCTGGCACAGGCAACCTCAGAT
Organism: Clostridium sp. KLE 1755; assembly: GCF_000466465.2. Lineage (NCBI taxonomy): Bacteria > Bacillati > Bacillota > Clostridia > Eubacteriales > Clostridiaceae > Clostridium > Clostridium sp. KLE 1755. The sequence continues at coordinate 11,337 of NZ_KE992783.1, read as the reverse complement.
ACCGGGGCGTCCAGTGTGAATTCACGGTACATCACCGGCTGGATTTCCTTATCCAGAGGGGAAGCAATCCAGTCCGCGCTCCATTCCTCTTCCCTGCAGCCGCCTTCAAACCAGGCAACACTGCTGATGCCGGTATCCCCGTTATCCGCTTCTGCGCATACATCCCAATAATAACGGATGCCGCCCTCAAATTCCTGTTCAGGGGTAAAGGAAAGGGAGGAAATATCCGTCCTCTCTCCGCTGTCATATACCAGATCGGTCATATCCTCCGTCCTGGATACCCTGATTCTGGCCGATTTCAGATGCCTGCCGGTGCTTTCCTCCACCTGGAAGGAAAAGGACGGGTTTTTTACGCAAAAGCCCAGCGGGTTCTTCAGATGATTCACTTTTAAATTTGTCAGCTTCATGTGTTTTTTCTCCTATTACTGCTTCATGCTTGATGGCCGCTGCCTGCGGTGGGGTGTTTGATTTGCTTATACAGGTTATTGTAATATGCAGGGAGAAAATAGTCATTGGCTTTTTGACTGTCTTTTTATGACCTTTGGAGAATTAGTGAATATAGCCCTGCAGTTCTATGACTCTTTTAAACCGGATCAGCGCCAAGGCTGCGGAAATGCCGGACACGAAAAAACCGCCGCACAGGCAAAATTTTCCCATACGGCGGCGGTGCAGTTTCTATTATCCAAACAAATCAGCGTGTGTCCCGGTGCGGACCAGGGTCAATACCAGAACATTTAATTGTGTGGTGGGTTTTACGGTCAGTTTGGTTTCTCTCATTTCTTCAGTTCTGCGAACAGTTCATCCAAATCGGTGTAGCCCTTTACCGACTGATCTTTCGCAATCCTTTCCGCCTTCAGCAGCGCAGCGATGGTTTCCTTGTTGGGGCGTTCCGTTTTGATTGCAAAGGGAATTCCACCCTCCCGCAGCGACTGGCGGACAAAAATATTAAATGCAGTCGCCAAATATCCATGCAAGCATGGCTACTTGGCTCGTTGCTCGCGGGAATAAAAATACAATTACGCTCCCCTTATTCCAAACCATTCTCCGACACCCCGTTCCCGGAAACCGAATTTCCGGAAACAGAGTCTCCATGCTCCTCCAGGTATTTTTCCACCGCCGGATCCTCCATGTCGTACACCCGCTTCCACTCCTTGCTGTCATCCACCTTCACCGCCTCAGAGCGGTTAAGATAGAGGAAGCGGGAAAGCTGGTAGCAGTCAATCCATATTTCGTTGTCCGATTCCTTCTGGGATTCGTCAAAAACCAGCTCCAGCCCCCAATGGAGATGGACGGTTTTAATGTTGTTCACATTTTCTGTTTTGGAATACCCGGTGTGGCCCATGTAGCCAATGATGTCGCCGGCAGTCACCGCGCTGCCCTCCTCCAGGCCTTCCGCGAACGGATAATCCTGGCGCAGGTGGGCGTAATAATAATAGCGCCTTCCGTCAAAGCTGCGGATGCCGATTCGCCACCCGCCGTACTGGTTCCAGCCCATCACCTCCACATATCCTGATTCCACAGCCACCACAGGGGTGCCAATCTGGCCCATCATGTCGTGCCCCAGGTGCGGCCTCTTGTAACCATAGCTTCTGGAAGAGCCGAAATCATCATAGTCGGTATAGGGGAAGCCCTTGGCAATGGGTGAATAGGCCTTCAGGCCATATTTCCGTTTCCATACCAGATTCCCGGATTCATCCTGCTCCTGCAGCAGGAACTCGCCTACCATACCGCCCAGCGCAGCATCGTAGGCTTCGCGGAAATAATCATAGTTCTTCAGATCCGCCGTCGCCTCTTCCAGAGTGGTTTCCCCGTTTTTTATCTTTTCCGTCAGGGCATCCATATCCTTCAGTGCCTGTTTCCCAAACTCGCCGCCGTTCCTGGCCGCAGTATAGGCAAGCAGGGAAATCCAGTCAATGTGATAATCCTCCCTGTAGGTATCCACGTCCGTCTCATAGGCCTGACTGAGGGCTTCACAGGAAACATTGAAGTCCACCCACTTAATATAGTCTTTTCCCGTTTCTTCCTCTGCATTTTCCTCCATCAGCACAGAATCTGAGTTCACGCTGGCAGGCCTTCCTCCGGCCTGTCTGACCGCAAGCAGCAGAAGGATAAGCACCAGCTCTATTAAAATTGCATGTTTTAATTTTCCGCAGCGTTTCATGGCGGCTCCAAAGGTCTTTTCTATCCAATATATGCAGGAACAGGCCCGCTAAGTCCTTTAACCTGCGGCTATGCCTCTGGCATTAACTCCGGCTCCGCCTTCTTCTCACGGCGCCGCCCTGCTCTCACGGCACCGCCTTCCTCTCATGGTCCCGTCTCACCCTTTTGTCTCGGCTTTGTTTCCTTCCGATATTGCCAGAAGCCGTAAGATATTATCCATGGCAAACGCCAGATTTTCTTCACTGGACTTACGCGCCTCCCTGAACGGGACGGGCTTCCTCGTTATGCTGAACGCGGCGCTGACGCCAGAGGTGTAGATATCCCCGGTGTTTTCATCAATGCTCCCCGCCACTGCCACCAGCGGAATCCCTTTGCGTTTTGCTCTTTGCGCCACGCCTCCCACCACCTTGCCCATCAGGCTCTGGCAGTCCAGCCTTCCTTCTCCGGTAAAAATAACGTCTGCCCCCTCTATCCTTTCATCAAACCGGACAGTGTCCAGAACCACTTCAATGCCGGAACGCAGCTGCGCCTGCAGAAAGGCCGCTGCGCCGCCTCCCATGCCACCTGCCGCTCCTGCGCCCGGCAGCCCGGAAACATCCCTGCCCAGATCCCTTGCCAGCACACCGGACAGATGCCGCAGCCCTGCATCCAGCCTTTTTACCATGGCTTCATCCGCTCCCTTCTGGGGGCCGAAAATGCAGGCTGCGCCCAGCGGGCCATACATGGGATTATCAATATCACACATGGCGGTAAACCGGCATTCCTTCAAGGCGGGATGAAGTCCCGACATATCGATGCTGCAAAGCTCCATAAGGTTCCCGCCCACAGGCAGAAAAGGCTTTCCTTCCTTATTCAGGAAACGCACTCCCAACGCGGCCGCCATACCGCAGCCGCCGTCATTTGTCGCGCTCCCGCCCAGGCCAAGCACAAATTCCCTGCAGCCCTGTTCCAGCGCATCCGCAATCAGCCCGCCCACCCCATAGGTGCTGGCCTTTTCCGGGTTCTCCCTGCCCTCCGCCAGCGGAAGTCCGGCGCATGCCGCCATTTCAATGACAGCTATTCTTTCTTCATTCTCCAGGATTCCGTAAAAACCCGCCACCGGATCCAGGAAGGGGCCGGGCACCCGCACCGTCCGTTTTCTGCCGCCCACAGCCTGCAGGAAGCAGTCCACCGTGCCCTCCCCTCCGTCCGCCACCGGGATCTGTATCACCTCACAATCCGGGAATCGGCGTTTTATGCTGCTGTCCATAATTTCGCAGACCCTGGTGGATGATAGCGTCCCTTTGAAGGAATCCGGAATCAAAACCACTTTTTTTATATCCATACCCACTTCCCCATATGCCGGCGTCAATAGAGCTTATCAAAAATATTTGAACCTGTCCCATCCCTGACAGTTACAAGTATTTTCTTATAAAAACCGCCTTCTCAAGCTCCTTCTCCGGCTCCTTCCCATAAGCCTCAATACTCACCCTGCCGTCGTATCCCTTCTCTTTTAGAACGGTGAAAAATTCCCTGTACGCTTCCTGTTCCGCTGTAGGGAAGCTTCTCCCCGCCGGTTCTGCAAAATGCACATGTATGATATCCTCCGTCAGCGCGCCAAGAGTCTCCAGGCTCTCCTTTTCCATCATAAAATGATAATAATCCACCAGCAGGCGGATGGAAGACCTGTCCGCTTCCTTCATCAGAAGCGCTCCCTCCTCCAGGCTGCATATAATATTGCTTTCCCTGCGGTTGAGCGGTTCGATGGCGATGCGGATTCCCGCGGGCAGCGCAAAAGCGTCAATGATGCGGAGCGCATCTGCCGTCTGGCAGAGAGCCCTGCGATAATCAAACCCCTCCGGCACATTTTTGGCGCCGCTGCTGCCAAATACAATTATTTTCGCTCCCAGCCGGACCGCCCTGTCCATTGCCCCTTTTACATACTCGCTGATTTTGGGCGGATCGGCCTCTTCCCCTGTCAGCCTTACCGAAGCCGGGAAAAAATTATTGCAACATTCACAGGGAATTCCCGACTCCTGTATCTGTGAAAGAAGCTCCTCAAATCCAGCCTCCGAAAGCTCCATTATCTGCGCCAGCGGAAGCTCCATGTAATCATACCCCGCCCGGTACAGCAAATTCATATATCTGCGGCCAATCGGTTCGCTGCTGTCCCCCAGCATATTCAGGCAGCATCCCAGTTTCATAGCCTTCCCCTTCCTGACGGAACAGTCAGCGTTTATAACTGTTCCGTCCCTTCACAGCTATCGCCGAAATTAATCAGCGTTTCACCTCTATATTTTCCTGTTCCTCATAATAACGGAGCACCGCTGCGTGATCACATTTTCCAAGCCCCTCTTCCTGGAGTTTTTTCATCATATCAAGCACCCTGTCCGTCATGGGCAGTTCCATGCCAACGGCCTTGGATGCATTCTGCGCATTCGTCAGATCCTTGATATGAAGCTCGATACGGAAGCCCGGATCAAAATTACGGTCCAGCATCATCGGCGCCTTGGCGTCCATAACCGTACTGCCTGCCAGCCCGCCGCGGATAGCCTTGTAGACATTCTCCGGATTTACGCCGGACTTCGTAGCCAGAACCAGGGCCTCAGACAATGCGGCAATATTTACCGCCACAATAATCTGATTGGCCAGCTTGGTCATATTCCCGCTTCCCACTGGCCCTACAAGAACGATAGAGGAGCCCATCTTCTCCAAAATCGGCTTTACCCTGTCAAACACCTCCTGCTTTCCGCCGCACATAAAGGAAAGCGTGGCATCCACCGCCTTGGGTTCTCCTCCGCTCACCGGTGCATCCAGCATTTCCCCGCCGGCCGCCGCCACCTCTTTTTCCAGCTCTATGGAAACGTTCGGATCAATGGAGCTCATATCCACAAGGATCGTTCCCGGCTTCATGCCTTCCAGGACGCCGTCCTTCCCTTCAATTACAGTTTTTACATGAGGGGAGTTGGGAAGCATGGTGAGGATGATATCGCTTTCTGCCGCCGTTTCCCTGGGCGTATCGTATGCCCTGCCGCCGGAGGCGGCTACATCAGCCACCGCATCCTTGTTGATATCGCATATATTCAGCTCATACCCTGCCTTCAGCAGATTTTTAGCCATGGGTTTTCCCATGATTCCAAGACCGATAAAACCTATTTTCATTTGCAAATTTCCTCCTTGCTCTGCAGCCTTCCGCCGCCTGTCCCGTAAATAGTCCCAATCCGGCTATATTTCCTGTTTTCCCGCTGCCTTTCTGATTTTCCTATATATGCTCTTTGCATCCAGCCCATAATATTCCAGCAGTTCCTCATGGGAGGACGCGGACTGCCCGAATACATCCATGACAGCGACGCTTTCCATAGGAATGCCGCTTCCCCTGAGGGCAAAGCTGACCAGCATATTCAGCCCGCCGCGAATGCTGCATTCTTCGCAGACTACAACACCCTTTTTCCCGGCCGACAGGGTTCTTACCGCCTCCTCATTGAGCGGCTTGATGGTGGGAATGTGGACCACGCTTACGCTGATCCCCTCTTTCTCTGCCGCTGCGGCCGCTTTCAGCGCTTCATGCGCCATAATTCCATGGGTAAAAACCGTCACATCCGTCCCCTCGCGCAAAACCACAGGCTCACCAATCCTGTAGGCTGCATCAGCAGGGAAAATATCCTCCAGATCATTTCTGCACAGCCGGATGTAGCAGGGGCCTTCCAGCTGCGCCGCAGCCTCAACCGCCCGGCGCACCTCAAGCCCGTCGCATGGCGTGAATACTGTCATATTGGGAATTGCGCTCATAATTGCCACATCGTCTATGGACTGGTGCGTCGCACCGTCTCCGAAATCCGACATACCGGAGCTGGATCCTACGATCTTAACATTCAGCTTCGCCGTTGCAATGCTCTGCCTGATCTGATCATACGCCCTTCCTGAGGCGAAAACGGCAAACGTGTTGGTAAACGGCACCTTTCCCGCCAGCGCAAGGCCTCCCGCAAAGCTTGTCATATTCTGCTCCGCAATCCCCATTTCAAAATATCTGTCCGGAAATGCTTCCTCAAACATACAGCTCATGGTGGATTTTCCCAGATCCGCTTCCAGCACCACGATATCCGGATTCTTCTTTCCCAGCTCCACCAGCATGCTGCCATATTCTTTTCTCTGATTATGTATCCCCATTTTACGCCTCCGTTCTGCTGACACAGCCTAAAGCCTGCAGCGCTTCTTCGTACTGCTCCTGCGTAAGCGTTCCATTATGGAAGGCTGCGACCCCTTCTGCAAACGGAATTCCCTTTCCTTTTACGGTATCGGCTATGATGCAGACCGGTTTTTCCCTGATTTCATCCGCTTTGTCAAAAGCATCGGCAATCTGTCCCATATCATGGCCGTCAATTACCATAACCTCAAATCCAAAGGAACGCATCTTGTCCTCAATACTGCCAATCCGGAACCGATCCATGGTCTTTCCGGTTGCCTGCAGCCCGTTTCTGTCAATAATGACACGCAGATTGTCCAGTTTAAAATTGGAAGCCGCCATAAAAGCCTCCCACAGCTGCCCCTCCGCAAGCTCACCGTCTCCTACCGCCACATAGACCCTGGAGTCCAGCCCGTCAAGCTTAAGGCCTGCCGCCAGTCCCGCCGCCAGGGATACCCCCTGTCCCAAAGAGCCTGTATTGGCTTCAATGCCCGGAAGCTTTCTCATGTCAGGATGTCCCTGCAGACGGCTTCCCAGCTTTTTCAGCGTATGGATATAGGCTTCCTTGTCAAAATAGCCGCATTCCATCAAAGCGGCATACTGGACAATCGCCGCATGCCCTTTACTCAGCAGGAAACGATCTCTTTCCTTCCAGTCCGGCTGCGCCGGGTTATGCCTCATTTTATAAAAATACAGAACCGTAACAATATCCGCCAGCGAACAGGAGCCTCCCAGATGTCCTGCCTTCCCCACACCGATCATCGTTACAATGTCTTTCCTGATTTCCCTGGCCTGTATTTCCAGTTCCTGCTTTTTCTCCTGATTAAGCATTGCCGGCCCCTCCTTATTCCATGTTTTCAAGCATTTCCCGGACTCTTAAGAACCCTGTCTCACCGCTGTTATACACAGGCACCCTGGTATCCTTTAAAAACGGCGCCAGCGCGGACATGGACAGCTGCGCCATAACGATGCAGTCCACCTCCTCCGAAAGCCTGTCAATTGCCTCCACCAGTATCTCGTTGTGCCTGGCAATATTTCCTTTGGAATACTCTTCAAAGGCCTCGCTGCATAAAACCGTTTTCCGCTCTATCTGCATTCCCGCCTCCGCTGCCGCGATATCCAGAAGCCTTTCCGAGGACGGCACCGTTGTGGCAAGCGTCGCCAGCAGGCCGATCCGCTTTCCCGTCCTGACAGCCTTTTCCATCATCGGACGGTCAATCTGCGCAATAGGCGTATTTACAAGCGGCCTGCCAAGCTCCGCCGCATAGTTGAATGTGGAACATGCCAGAAGAATCAAATCCACGCCGGCTTCCTCCAGATTATGCGCATACTGGGCAAATTTAAAATAGTTAACCTTGGGGATAACGCCTGCCCCTGCCTTAATGTTATCCCGCTGGATCGTATCGTCACACAGATGCATGATTTCCACTTCAGGAATATATTCCCTGATATAAGGCTCCATCGCCTGAATTGTAATATGGGATGCGTGAATAATCCCCAGTGTTTTTCCGCTTAAATCCATGCTCATATTTTACCCCCTTTTTCTTCCGGCCCTTTTGCAAAAGGCCGGAAGCTGAAGCTGTCCCAATTGGCAGCCTGTTATGTGTCCTTATGGCCAGTATTTCCTTATGGCCGGAATTTCCTTGCAGCTGACCTTTTCTTACGGCCGGCATTTCCCGCGGCCAAATGCTTTACTCAATTACCAGATAAGAGACTGCATGCGCCGGCAGGCTGAATTCCAGGCTGAGGGCTCCGTTAACCGCAGCCGTTTCATCCTCACACAGCTTCTCCAGGCCGTCTCTTGCCTTAATTGCATCATACTGCTCTCCTTCCGGGAACAGCGGGCTGCCCTGTCTCACCCATTCCGCATACGGGTTGGAATGCTCGGAATCAATGCGGTAATGTCTGATCTTCACCTCTTTTTCACCGATTCCATCCACCGTCAGGCTGATTTTCTGATCCTCCACCTTGTCACGGTCGTTGCAGTGGCTGTAAATAACAATCTGGATTTCCCCGTTTTTCCCTCTTACGGCAAAGCCCGCCACATCCGTATCCTCGCCCTCGCCGGTGTACTGGCTGTGATTTTTTACGCCGATTTCAGGCTCCTTCAGGAATTCAAGCTTCTTTGTGCCATCGCTTTCAAAGGAAAGCTTTTCGTTTCCCAGAGAGCCGTAAATTTTAAACATATTGAATACAGCTTTATCGATTCCCTGTGTGGTAAAGGTTCTGGTTCCTTCAAAACACCTTTCTCCCGGGAACATGAATGCCCATGCAAGAGGCCTTACCCGGATGCCGTACTGGCTGCTGAGCTGATCAATTTTTTCATAGGTGGAAGCAACGTAGGTTGCATAATACTCCGTATTTCTGAAAATCATGTTGGCATTGTCATAGATGCCGCCCGCTGCCCAGCCGTCCGGGTCCGCCTCTGAAAGCACCACCTCGCAGTCCTGGTAGCCGTACTCCTGAATGATATCCAGCCCCAGCTTCACCTGATGCACCAGGCTTTCTACGGAAGGCACGGCTTTGGGCGCATGCATTTCAAACGGGAAGCCGCCGCCTTTAACATGGAAGGTAATGAAATCCAGCCGTGTTCCCTTTTCCTGCGTACAGAAGTTCGCGCCGTCCCTGCAGTGGTTCAGGAAAAAGCGGAAAAACTTCTGCGCATGGCCGCCCTCAAAAATACCGGTTACCGCAGGGCCTGACAGCCTTAATTCCGGAAGCACCTCATGCACCGCATGCTCCGTATAGTCGTATAACTTGCAGTATTCCGCCGCAGTCCCGCTCCAATAGAAAATATCCGGCTCATTCCAAAGCTCGAAATACCAGCTCTTTACCTCTTCCGCCCCGTATTTTTCCACCAGGTGGGATGCAACCGCCTTAATGAAATCATGCCATTTATCATAATCCTTCGGAGGGCAGGTCCAGCCTACCTCTTTATATCGTCCGTATTTTTCCCAGTTGCCCGCTGCCGGTCTCAGATAATTGGTATCCACCAAATCCATTGGCATAAAGCCCAGCTCTATAAAGGGTTTGTTTCCGGTACTAAGAAATGCGTCTATGATATAGTCATAATAGGTAAAATCATAAACCGGCTCCCCTTTTTCGTTTTCCCAATAAATATTGGTGGAACCGAATTTATAAGTTCCATGGCAGTTGCCCGTACAGAACATGAAATGGGTCCTGAAATAATAGGGGGCATCTCCCAGTGCAGCAAATTTTTTCAATAAATCCACTCCCTCAGGGATATAAGTATAGTTGCACTCGTCATAGCCAATGTAACGCCAGAGATGTTCCTGTACCCCTATAGAAACACCTGCATCCACCTTTACATTTACTTGTTTGTTCATCCGCTTTTCCTCCGCTTTTTTAATTTATATTTACCCGGGTATCACCAGCCAGACTGCCACCTATGCTGAAAACCAAAGGTTCCCTTCTCTGCCTGGCAATTACCGCAAGGGCCAGGTTCCCCGCTGCCTGCAGCAGGAAATCCGATTTTTAATCCCCTATTCCGGTCACTGTACGCCTATCTGTAAAATAACATGCCACAATTAACACGGTCCTGTCTCTTTCAGGGGAAGGACATTCTTTTTTTCATCATACAGCCAGGCTTATAAATCAGCTGCCGGGATGAGGCTGTTCCTCCCGTTTTTTAAGTGTATCCCTGGTTATCAGCACCGGCTGCAGAATTATTCTCTTATGGAACTTCTGCTCCTCAACATCATTGCTTTCCATACGGTTATCCACAGCATCCATCAATGAAAAGCATTCTGCAATCATCATATTTGCATCCAGAGAATAGGTTGTTAACGCTGGAGCAAACTGCCCTGCCAACGGTATATTATCTACACTGAGCACGGAAACTTGATCCGGAACTTCAATTCCTTTTGTCCTCAACGCCTGAATTAATCCAATCGCCATCCAGTCATTTGCTGCAAATATCGCCGTGTATTTATGAAACATGACCAGATTAGCCACCCGTTCTGCAAGATCGTAGCCTCCCCTGAAGTTCATTTTGCTTTCCAGAATTACATTCTCAATCCCATTTTTTCTTGCCCCTCTGATAAAACCGTTCTTACGGTAAAGAGCTGAGGCATAAGTACCAGGCCCGGTGATATGTATTACCTTCTTATGTCCATAGCCACTCAAAACCTTAGCTGCATTCATACCGATTTTAAAATGATCGAAATATATCTGTGCAAAATCATCATGATTAGGATAATTTTCAAAAGAAATGATATGGGGGTATATTTTTTTTATTTTCTGCAGATTTTCTTCTTCAAACTTACCAATCATAAGGACCGGTGAAATCATATCACCGTTTTCCAGCGTTTCCAAAGTCAATGGAATCATGTTTACGCTATTTTTTGCCGAATAGCCAGTCAGCTCCATAAGCATCCTGTTATAAAAGGGATCATTAAGTTTGATGCTGGGAGAACATATAAGATTTATGTATTTATTTTTAACAATGGGTGTGACATATGTGCCTTTCCCTTCATATTTGATAAGAAGCCCTTCGGATACGAGCTGATTAATTACTTCCCGGATACGCTGCCTGCCAACCATAAGCCTCCGTTCGAGTTTTCTTTCCGACTCCAATTTAATCAGCCGGTCGGACTGCAGCTGCTTTACTTCTCTGCGCAGGATGTCCGCAATTTCTTTATTCTCCTGATTCATAATTTTACAGCACCTCATTTCTTTGTTTTCGGCAAAACCTTTGGTAAATATCTACAATCAGGTAATTTTTATATTTTTGTATATTTTATACAATTTATGCATTTGGTTTAACCCAAATCATAATACAAAAATCAGAATTTTCCATAAAACCTCTTTTATAATTTGTCCAAACTTGTAATTTACACTGTTTTTTAAGGCTATTTATTCATCATTTTTACTAATAATATATCACTCTATTTTGCTTGTCAATAATATTAATCTTTTTTGCTTTTTTATAATGTACCGTTTCTCTTTCTTTTCAAAAAAAGCCGCGCCCCCGGTGATCCATCGATCACCGGGGG
>NZ_KE992782.1:141467-165696 GCF_000466465.2 Clostridium sp. KLE 1755 | reverse complement strand
CCCCTTCCGCCCCCATCCCCCGCCGCTCTCAAGGCTGCCTCTACATTATTGTAAAAAGGAAGGTAGAAAGATAAGGGATAAAAGAAAAGAAAAAGAGAAGGGAAAGATTGATGTTGGGCAGTGGAGGTTTACTCACTTTGGTATATTGTTTCCCGGGCAGTAAATTAGAACACTTTTTTATGGTCCGTTTATAAAAAAATCTGCCGGGTAAAGAGCCTCAGGCCCAGTCCCATCCTCCCTGTCCCCGGTGGGGCGTCGTTCGGCTGGCTGTTTTGAGGGGGGATGCTGTGGGGGTGTTTCCTGCTCCATTGGAAAAAACGGTGGATGTTTCTTACTGTTGCGGGATACCAGAATTATGCCGTCCTTAGCGGCTTGTCCGCCGAACGCCGGCGGCAGAGCCGCCGGTGTGAGAAGTTCAGCCGCGTTGGCAGGATTCTGGTATTCCGGGACAGTTAGAAACACCCCGTTTTTGAGGCTGGAGCAGGAAACATCCCCCTCAAAACAGCCAGCCGGACGACGCCCCGCCGGGAATAGGGAGGATGGGAATGGGCCTGAAGCGCCCTTCCATTCCCGATCAGTTTCTTCTTATTAAAATACCAACCGCTCCGGCATATCCTGCGGTGAGGGCGAGGAATGCGGCTGCAGCGGCAGGGGTGACAGGGATCAGGTTTTGCAGCAGCGGGGTTATGATTAGGCCTGCGGCAAACCACAGAATGGTATTGGTAATCAGAAATAATTTTGGGGGTAATTTGTATAGAAGTGTCTTCAGTGAGAATTGAGGGGTGATTGTATTGTTTTCCATATAAATTCCTCCTTCCTGGATAAAGCGTAACAGATGCTATTCTTTATATCTATCCAGAAAGTGCAAAATTTATGTAAAATCAAAGTTAACTGTTTGGCCGGTCAGTGGATTTGTTGTGCCAAACGGCTAAAGAGTTAAAAATATGGTAAAAAATACGCGGCTGTCCGGAGCCTGCATATTTGATGCAAAGGCAGCGGACAGCCGCGGGCTGTGATTTTAGAGGTATTTCTTCAGGACTTCCGCTTTGTCCAGTTTCTCCCAGGGGAGGTCGAGGTCGTGGCGGCCGAAGTGGCCGTAAGCTGCGGTCTGTTTGTAAATCGGGCGGCGCAGATCCAGCATTTTGATGATTCCGGCCGGTCTTAAGTCGAAGTTTTCACGGATAATTTCCACCAGCTTCTCATCGGAGAGCTTTCCGGTTCCATAGGTATCAACCATGATGGAGGTGGGCTGAGCCACGCCGATGGCGTAGGAGAGCTGGATTTCACATTTATCGGCCAGTCCTGCGGCAACGATGTTCTTTGCCACATAGCGGGCTGCATAGGCTGCGGAGCGGTCTACCTTGGTGCAGTCCTTTCCGGAGAAAGCGCCGCCGCCGTGACGGGCATATCCGCCGTAGGTATCCACAATGATTTTACGTCCGGTGAGTCCGCTGTCGCCATTGGGTCCGCCGATCACGAAGCGTCCGGTGGGATTGATGTAGAATTTGGTTTCATCGTCAATCAGCTCTGCGGGCAGAATGGGATCGAAAACATATTTTTTGATGTCTTCATGGATCTGTTCCTGGGTTACGTCGGCATCATGCTGCGTGGAAAGGACAACGGCTTCCAGGCGGATGGGCTTTTCATTTTCATCGTATTCCACGGTTACCTGGCTCTTTCCGTCAGGCCTTAAGTAAGGAAGGGTTCCGTCCTTGCGCACCTTAGTCAGCTGTTTTACCAGCTTATGGGCAAGGCTGATGGGGTAAGGCATGTATTCTTCGGTTTCATTGGTGGCAAAACCGAACATCATGCCCTGGTCTCCGGCGCCGATGGCTTCGATCTGGGCATCCGTCATTTTATGTTCCTTGGCTTCCAGCGCTTTGTCAACGCCCATGGCTATGTCGGGGGACTGTTCGTCAAGAACTACCATAACGCCGCAGGTGTTGGCGTCAAAGCCATATTCGGATTTGGTATAGCCGATTTCACGCACGGTATCGCGCACGATTTTCTGGATATCCACGTATGCTTTTGTGGTGATTTCTCCCATTACCATAACAAGGCCGGTGGTGGTGCAGGTTTCACAGGCTACACGGCTCATGGGATCCTGCTCCATCAGCGCGTCAAGAACCGCGTCGGAGATGGCATCGCACATTTTATCGGGATGGCCTTCGGTTACGGATTCAGAAGTAAATAAATGTTTCTCCATGTTTCCTCCTTTTGGACATTTTGTCCTGCAATAAAAAAAGTCCGCTATAAGCGGACCCGATGTTAATGATAATCAAATCCTCTTATTGTTCGAAATGCTCGCTCAGGTTGGCACCTTCCTCTGACGGGGTTGCCGTGGCTTCGCAGGTCCTATGTACCTCCACCACTCTGAATAAGAGATGATACAATATTGAATTTTCTTATCTGTGACTACGTTCCTTACAATACACCATATGCTGCGTTCTGTCAACGGGACATTTCCCGGGAAATGTCCAAAAAACTGAAAAAACAGGAGTATTATATTCCCACCGGCATCCGGATACAGGAAAATAAACAGCCTGGGATGCCGCTGTTTTAATATTTCCGCTGTTTCAGGAGCTCAGATCAGACTACCTTAAAACGAAATTTTTTTACGTCTCTTTCGTTATCGACTTTTTCTATCATTGCGCCGAGACCCCTGAGCTTTTCGGGGAAATTCTCATAGCCTCTTTCGATATAGCGGATATCATCCACGGTGGAGATCCCTTCCGCTGCAAGTGCCGCGATCACAAGCGCCGCGCCTGCCCGGAGATCCGGAGCCGTAATGCTTGCGCCGGTGTAGCGACCCACGCCGTCAATTATCGCCGTATTCCCTTCTACTTTAATGTTGGCGCCCATTCTGGTAAGCTCATCCACATATTTAAAACGGTTTTCGAAAATACTTTCCGTTACGATGCTTGTCCCCTGGGAAAGTCCCAGCGCAACAGTGATTTGGGGCTGCATATCCGTGGGGAATCCGGGATAAGGAAGGGTTTTCACATGGGTATGGTTCAGCGGCCTGGATGCTACAACCCTGACTGCGTCATCGGACTCTTCCACCTCACAGCCAATCTCCATCAGTTTGGCGCTGATGGATTCCAGATGCTTGGGAATTACATTTTTTACCGTAACATCACCGCGGGTGGCGGCGGCGGCAAACATAAAGGTCCCCGCTTCGATTTGATCTGGTATGATGGTGTATTCCGTCTTATGAAGGCGTTCCACGCCCCTGATACGGATCACATCCGTACCTGCGCCCTTGATATTGGCGCCCATGCTGTTAAGGAAATTGGCAAGATCCACCACATGAGGCTCCTTTGCCGCATTTTCAATAATGGTCATTCCATCCGCCATGGCTGCGGCCATCATAACATTGATGGTTGCGCCCACGCTGACTACGTCCATATAGAGATGGCTGCCCTTCAGCTTCTCGGCCTCCGTAATGATCAGGCCGTGTTCAATGCGCACATCCGCACCAAGAGCCTTGAAGCCCTTGATATGCTGATCAATGGGGCGGCTTCCGATGTTGCAGCCGCCAGGAAGAGCGACCTCTGCTTTATTGTATTTGCCTAAAAGAGCGCCCAGCAGATAGTAGGACGCACGGATTTTCTTAATATAGTCATCTTCAATTACAAGTTCATGGATAAGGGAGGCATTGATTTTCACGGAATGCCTGTCCACACGCTCCACAATTACACCAATGCTCTGCATCGCCTGGAGCAGTATATTCGTATCCCTGACATCGGGCATATTTTCAATCAGAACCGTTTCATCTGTCATTACCGAAGCTGCCAGTATGGCAAGCGCTGCGTTCTTGGCACCGCCTATCTCCACTTCACCAACAAGCGGATTCCCGCCTTCAACCATATATTGTTCCATATCAACCTCTTTATGTATGCGGGCTTAGCGCAGCAGCAGCGCGCCCACCGGCATACGGATCCCTTCACACGATTTCCACTGATTACCAACTTTTTATAATAGCCTGACCGGACTGTCACTTTTCAAAAATTATTATTGACTGTCAGCCTCTCTTTATGCAAACTCATCATTAGTAAAATCTGACATACAAATTTTCGATTATTATACCATATATACAAAAATTTTGCCACTTAATAATCCATATGCGATTATAACACATTTTTTTACTTTGTAAATGGGTAATTCCACCTACATTTTCCACGGGAAGTATAAAATTTGTAACTATGCATCATAATTTTACCCGTAAAATGATGGAATTACCCATTTAATATTTATTTTAATTCAGATATTTAAGCGGGTTCACCGCCTGTCCGTTAATACGCATTTCAAAATGTACGTGAGGTCCCGTGCTCCGTCCGGTATTTCCGCTGAGAGCGATTTTCTGGCCCTGGCTGACCTTCTGTCCCGGGGAAACCAGCACCTTGCTCAGATGGCCGTATCTGGTTTCTCTTCCGTCCGCATGCTGGATATACACAACATAACCGTAGCCACTTCCCCAGCCGGCCCTTGTTACGGTTCCGCCGGAGGAGGCCATGACGGCGGTTCCCACAGGCGTTGCCCAGTCAATTCCCTTATGGTTGGTGGAGGCACCCCTGGTCGGTGCGTTCCGGCCCCCAAAGCCTGATGACAGCCGTCCTCCCGAAATGGGCTTAATATAAGTAGGCGGAACCTTGGTCCCTCTTTTTACAATCTTGGGAACCGCTTCGTAATCCACCTCTTCAAGAATGATTTCTTCGCCAATCTCCTCGCTGTTTCTATAGGTTACGATGCTCGCTGCCTTACGGTGTCCGGCGGAAGGCTCCTGCACCACCTCCTGCTTTGTGGTATACCAGTCATCCACGTCCACATACTGCACCGGCGCATCATAGCTTTCTTCCGCATAAACCAGCTCCTGATGAATGACGGAAAGCTCAGGCTCGGGCACTGTTATAATCAGTTCATCACCAACCCTTATGGTAGAATCCGCGCTTTCCAGCCCCGGATTAATAGCAACCAGCCCGTCCACAGTCAGGCCGTTATTCAGCGCGATCTGGGAAAGGGTATCCCCGGACTGCACTTCATATATCTGCTCTTTTTCCTGTTCCTTGGTCACCTGGTCTATAGCATCCGACAGGCTGGTGATTTCATCCTCCATCAGGTAGGCTTCCACCACTTCCACCGTGTCCGCATACGCCAGATCCACCAGCCCATAATCCAGACTGTCAAAATCTCCTGCCATTGTGGGCACGGCCTGTTCGAATACTTCATCAAAAAGCAGTCCTACCCCGGCGCTCAGCCCCACCTCATCCGGATTCTTACGCTTATCGGCCGGGCAGATAGAAGTGGTCAGCACATTCAGCTCACGTACCGGATCCACCACCAGATCCACCACATATTCACCGTCCGGATCGTATTCACTGAGACAGGCGGAAAGCAGGGACAGAACCTCCCCGCTTGTTTTCAGGTTGACCGTATATTCGTTTATTTTTACCGTATATGCATGCTGCAGCGTTTTGCAGATGCTGTCCTTCAGTACGTCCTTCATATTCTGACGGATGGTCCTGTCACTGTCCACCGCGCCGAAAACCATACTTTTCCCCTGCAGCTCCAAATCCGCCGTCATGAATACAAGATCCTGGTTATCCCTCACAAGCTCTTCCCTTGCGCTCTGCAGTATATCCTCCGCCTTTTCCGGCTCATCCGTACAACCCACAATAACGCCGTTAAGCAGAATGTCCGCCACATTGTCCCCTGTGTGTACAAACCTTCCGAAGGAGGGTGCAAAAAGAACAGCGGCTGCTATCACGCAGAACGCCGTTAAAATAAATGTCGCCTGTACTCTTCTGTAATATTTCGTAATACTTTCCATGAATTCCGCTTTTCTTCCCGAAACCTTATATCCTTATTTTTTCGTAATTGATCCGTTCCTTCACAGCTGCCGGACGGTTACTTGTTTTTCTTCTTTGCAACACTGTAGCCGAACTTTCCCACTTCTTTTCCAAGCGCGTAATAACGGCCGTGGGAATAGCAGATGGGAGACGACTTATCCAGATGGAACCGGTTATTCTTATCCATATACGCTTCATCCACGCTTACGGAAACCACCTCCGCCACAAACATGGTATGGCTTCCCAGCGGAAGCGTCTGCCTGACACGGCATTCCAGGCTCACCGGGCTTTCCTGAATCAAAGGGGCCTTTACTACATGCCCCGGTACCGGAGTCAGACGGGCCTCTTTCCATTTATCCGTATCCCTGCCGCTTCTGACCCCGCAGAAATCTGCGGCCCAGGCCAGCTTCTCCGTGGTCAGGTTGATTACAAATTCGCCTGTTTCCATTATAAAAGCATAAGAATACCTCTCAGGACGCACCGATATGGAAACCATGGGCGGATTGGTACATACGGTGCCTGCCCATGCGACGGTAAGTATGTTGCTGTTTCCTTTTTTGTCCGCACAGCTGACCATAACTGCCGGCAGGGGATAAAGCATGTTTCCCGGCTTCCATTCCTGTTTTCCCATGTATCCTGAGGCTCCTTCCTGATGCTTCCCTGATTATGCCATAAACGGCCAAATTTTTCTCTCTTACATTCCAAGTATTCCCAAAATCTGTAAAATAAACAGCGCCACATTAGCCAGGGTTGCCGCCAGCGTAACGATAAGCAACGGCTTCAGTCCCTTGTTGGACTCCTTCAGCTCTTCCGTCTGCTTCTTCACTTCCTCCACAACCACTGCCTGGACATTCCGGTATACCTTTACATTTTCCTTATGGTTAAAATCATCGGCCTGCTTCTGCATTTCCCGCAGGCTCTCTGTCTGTCCGGCCACCAGCTCACGGATTTCCTCCACTCGTTCGGCCGTTTCAATATTTCTGTTATTCACTTCCTGGATTTTGGAAAGGCTCTCCTGTGTCAGCTCACGAATTCTGTCCAGGCTCTCCTCCGTAATCCCTTCCAGCTGCTGCAGGCTTACCTCCGCAAGATGGGACAGCTTCTCCACTCCGTCTGTTGTAAGTCTGCCAAGGCCTTCTTCTCCCGCCGACGATACCCTCGCTATGCCGGAGGTACCGTCCTCAGCCATCTGCTTCAGGCTATCCGTCCCGCTCTCGGATAACTGACGCAGGCTGCTGGTTCCATGTTCCGCCAGCTGCTTCAGGCTGTTGGTCCCGTCAGCAGAATATCTGCGCAGCCCTGCCGCACATTCCTCCGCCAGCTTCTGGACTCCATGAAGGCTTTCTTCCGCCAGCTTCTGCATTCCCGCCGCGCTTTCCTCCGTCAGCTTCTGGATTCCGGCAGTGCTTTTATCCGTGTAGCGCTGAATCACATCCAGCGTTTCCACATTCTTCATATTGGATTTTCTCATTTCCTGAAGATATCCGTCATACTCCACCAGCTGGTTCCTGAGGCGCTTCGCCTCCTGCGCATCCGGCGTCATGGAGCCCGCCTGGCCCATCCGGTAAGCCGAATCATCTCTGTAATTGTCCATCTGAAAAATCCTCCCGTGTAAACTGTCCGGCGACAGCGCTCTCCGGCCGCAAATCATCCGTTCCTTCACCCTGTTCCGAAACTCTGACTGTATTCTGTTATATATAACCCATGCCCTCACGCCGCAGGTCCACCCTGTCCGCCGCAGGGGCATGCAGTTTCATTCCGCCCAAAGCCGGTATCTGCAAAAGCAGACATAATCCCGCTATTTTCCCCATTTTAGCATCATTCCCCTGATTTTACAACCGCTTATTCTCCCTCCTTCTCACTGCCCGCCCGGCTTTTTTGTGTATTATGCACTATTTTCAATGATGTACATTTTAATTTTTATTATAATTCACTATACATTTACATCTTGTTCATAATTTATTCATAATTCATTGCTATACTTAGTTCATAAGTTCAAGGGAAACAAACAGTAACATTCACTTAGCAAACATAGATAAATTTTTTCATAATAGCCCCGGCGCCTATGGTGTCGGGGCACTCCTCACTTTTGCCCACTATGAGCCGGGCGGAATAAAAAGGATAAGGCTGCAGGGGAAAGCTCGCTTTTCCCTGCAGCCTTATCCTTTTTATTCCATGAGGCGACAGCCTCAAGCCCTGGTACGCGCAGCGTATCAGGGCTTGCCCCGGCGGACTGCACATCCCCACTCTCACTTCCCGCTTTCCATCCTCTTAACCGAAAGCCATACACTCTGTCTGCTAATCATCCCTCTCCCCGCTAAGACTAAGTATCTCTTCATTCAGCGACAGCATCCTCGCATCCAGATCCGACACCATCCTTGCGCATTCCACAAGCTCCGTCTTAATATGCTGGGGGGCATTCCCTTCAAATTTATAATTGATTTTATGTTCCAGGCTGGCCCAGAAATCCATGGCGACCGTCCTGATCTGGATTTCCACCTTTACCTCCACAATCCGGTCCGACAGGAATACCGGCACCGTCACCAGCATGTGATAGCTCTTGTAGCCGCTGGCCTTGGGATGCTTGATGTAGTCCTTGACAGAAATCACCTTGATATCATTCTGGTTTCCTATCATGTCAGCAATACGGTAAATATCAGACGTAAAAGAGCAGATCACGCGTATTCCTGCAATATCGTTGATGTACTTTACCATATTCTCTATTGTGGATTCGTAACCGTACCTCTTCAGCTTCTTTACTATGCTTTCCGAGGTCTTCATACGGGACTTGATATGCTCTATCGGATTATAGCGATGCACATGCTGGAATTCATCATTCAGGATTTCCAGCTTCGTATTTATCTGCTTCAGTGCCGCACTATAAACCAGGGTGACTTCCTGCCAGCTGTCCACCTGGTTCTCATTATCTACTACATATTCCACTTGCTTCATCAATTTCATCCTCAATTTAACTTTTTTACGATGTTATTATACCATAGATTTGCAGTGAACATGGAAAGTTTACAAAAAATTAATAAAAACCGTATTCTATTGCCTTTCCCTTTTCTTTCCGCTAAACTATGATTATTCTCAGACGCACAAAAATAATACAGATTATGAGGTGATTCTTATGTTCCGTTTATGGGCAAAAATATTTAAGGATAACAGAATGCTACGCGATACGGTGATTTGTGATGATTCATCGGAAACAAGAACGCATAAGGTATTCAATGCTCTGGACGAAATCTGCTATCAGTTCGACCTTGGCAAGCCCATGTGGCTTGATGCTACGATACATGATTTCAAAAAACACAGCAAGGCCCGATTTACCCCGGATAATTTTGTTGAACAGATCGATTTTGATTTTCTGGAAATTCAGGTAATCGAAGAAGACTGAGCTTTGTTTTTGTGAGCGAACATTATTTATTGCTTTTTGAGCCTGCGATATAATGTATGCAGCCAGGGATTGCATTACCGCTGATGCCTGCCTTTCTTACGAAGAGGAGCCTGTTTGTCTTTCAGCAGGGCATGCCGGCAGCCAGCACCGGCCTTCAGATATACACGAAAATATATTTGTATATTTTCATTGACACTCCAAATAATATGTTGTAGTATCATAATATGTAAGACGTAGTTATCAAAACTACATGTTGTATTTTGTCATGATTGCTAGAACAGGAGGCATTATTATGAGTGTTACAATCAGAGAACCCGGGAGTGCAATAACCCATTTCATTGGAATGATGATGGCTATCATCGCTTCCACTCCACTGTTGATAAAGGCTGTGTTATCCAATCAGCCAGTTGTTTTTATTGCAATGATCATTTTCATTGCAAGTATGATTCTGCTGTACGGCGCCAGCGCCACTTACCATTCCATCAATGTGGGAGGACGGATTCTTCGGGTATTCCGCAAGATTGATCATATGATGATTTTCGTCCTGATAGCAGGCTCCTATACCCCCATATGCCTGGTAGTCCTTGGCGGCAAGCTGGGATATACGCTTCTGGCCGTTGTCTGGGGCGTTGCCATCTTCGGAATGACTATTAAAGCGGTATGGATTACCTGCCCCAAATGGTTTTCCTCCGTAGTCTATATCGCCATGGGCTGGATTTGCCTGGCAGTGTTCGGCCAGCTGTGGGATACACTTCCCCGGGCCGCCTTCCTCTGGCTTCTGGCAGGAGGGCTGATATATACAGCAGGCGGTATCATTTATGCGCTGAAGCTTCCTATTTTTAACAACAAACATAAATATTTCGGATCTCATGAAATTTTCCATCTGTTTGTAATGGGCGGAAGCATCTGCCATTTCATCTTTATGTTTAAATATGTGGCATAGTTTTAAATGGAATATACGCGAAGAGCTTTATTTTAAGGCCGCGCTCACAGAACTAAAAATGCTTCAGGACCAAGCCGTCTGCTTAGCCCTGAAGCATTTTTTATAATAGCTTCTTAATTATAATCCTTCTTTCAGTCAGCCATTTATTATTCTTCCGGGCTCACTGCTTTAAATGTTACATATGCAGTGAACAGATCCGCAATAATAGCAATCCGGAAGGTTCCGTCGCAGGCCTCTGTAAAGCTCCGGGCAATGGACAGGCCCAGCCCGCTTCCGCCGTCCGTACGGCTGCTGTCGCCGCGGGTAAAACGCGCGGTATAATCAATACTTCCGTCCAGCTCATCCGCTGATGTATTGGTGACGCTGGCCGTCAGCATGCCGTCCTCTCTTTTCAGGGCAATGTATACCCGTGACCCGTCCAGGGAATATTTCAGGGCATTCTGAATCAGGTTCTGGAATACCCGGTACAGCCGCTGGCCGTCAGCCCTTATAAACTCCTCTTCCTCCGGAATCTGCGCCCTGACGGTAACACAGGAGCTGTGTATCTCTTCCTCCATATCCGCCATCGTCTGTCTGAGCAGCTTCGCAAAATCAATGGTTTCCAGCTTTACGGGCAGCTCCCCGGATGCCGCCTTGCTTACCTCAAATACATCCTGCACCATGGTTTTCAGGCGCTGGGATTTACTTTCCAGAATGGAAATATAATCCTTTACATGGTCCGGCAGCCCCTCTTCCTCCTTCAGCAGCTCCACATAGCTGATGATGGAAGTCAGCGGCGTTTTTATATCATGGGAAACGTTGGCAATCAGCTCCACCTTCATCCGCTCGCTCTGCAGCTGTTCTTTGATGGCCTCCTTCATTCCTCCCTGTATTTCATTCAGATTGGTTACCGCATCGTGGAGATCGGAATCCTCCGGAAGGTACAGGGGCGCTTCCATATCGCCTTCCCTGACCGCACTGATCTGATCCACCAGATCCCCCATATCCTGCGCTTCCCTGCTCAATTGCATCAGATACCTGATTTCAGCGGCTGACACACCCACAATGCCAATGACCGCCACTGCAGTCAGCGCCGCCCAATAGGAATATTCCCCGCGTACCCACGCAACTATGATAACCAGCAGGATAATAATTACAAATGCGGACAAGAGCATTATTTTACGGTAACGCCTGAGCATGCGCTGCTGGAACGGGTACTGCAGCTGTTTTACCCCCAGGCTGTGCCGGATACGTCCGCAGAGGCTGTTGTTCCAGACATGCCTGTTATAACAGGCATCATTAAGTGCCAGCCAGAGCATCCAGAATACCACCAGCTCCAGCGGAATAATGCGTTTCAGGGCATATTCATAATAAATGTCGGGATTCAGGCCGCCGTAATATACATTATTAATCATGGGAATGAACTGATACACCAGAAAGCCTGCGGGAATCAGAAAAATCAGGATCTTTACCTCGTACCACAGCTTTCCCGTAAAAAATGCCAGCTTTCTGTCCGCCTGCCTTTTTTCCTTCCTGAAAATCCTGCTCACAAGCAGGAAAATTGCTGCAGCAGCCAGTGTAAAACAAAAGCTGCCCATCTCATCCCTTGTTTCCTGCATATCCTGTACAATCTGGTACAGCCGGTTTCCGCCGTCATAATAGCCATAGCCATCTCCATAAAAGGCAACCGTATAAAGCTGCGGTTCATCAATAGCGGCTATTGTAATCCTGGCCTTGCCATATTTTTCATCCACGGGGAAATTCTTATAGCCGGGCACAAACCAGCCGCCGTCATTACGGTATTGGCCGTCCCCGTAAATGTTCAAATCCTTTCCATTCTTCTTTATAGTGACCTTCTCTCCGTCAAAATAAAGGAGGAAATTGTATCCGTCCGGCAGTTCGCCTTTTTCCCCATCCAGCGCCATGCCGTCTGCATTGCTGTAGAGGATTTCATCATCATACACAATCGTATACAGAAGGTTCTTGCATTCCTTCAGCATTTCATGGGCTTCGTCCGCCGCCGCTTTGTTATCCGCCGGCTGTCCCTCCTGTGGCTCACCAGCTTCTCCCGCCTCCGGCTGCAGTTCATTCGTACTCTCTTCCACAGCTGACTCCGCTGCCTGCCGTTCATCCGCCCTTTCCTCAGCAACGGCTACTGCAGCTTCAGAGTCCTCAGCTTCCGAAACTGAAGTTCCTGAGGTTGTAGCAACTGATGTAGAATCACCGGGCGCAACATCTGAGGTTACAGTAATATGCGTAATGGAAGACGAGTCACTGCTTCCCAGGCTCCCCTGTACGCCGAAGACCGCTACATTTCCATAGCCAAAGACCTCCGTCCCCATGTTCCTGCTGTAGGATATCGCCCTTGTCTGCTGTTTCTCTGTCCAGGAAAAACTGACGCTTCCTCCGGAGGCCATGGCGAGGAAATCCTGCAGATAGCCTTCCATATAAAATTGGAAGGCGGATGTATTCTGATAATCCGCCTGCAGGGCATCCGGGATATCCTGACCCAGTTTTCCGCCGGCAGCTGCAGCCGTCAGCCGGAAAATATCAACCAAAAGCAGAGTCATTCCCAGAAAAAAGGCCATTGCTCCTATCCATCTTTTACTTCTTTTCCATTTTGTATCCAATTCCCCATACCACCTTTAAATATTCTGGCTCCTTCGGATTCAGCTCTATCTTCTCACGGATACGCCTGATATGTACCATTACCGTATTTTCCGGGGCATAGGCTTCTTCCTCCCATACACGCCGGTAGATTTCTTCCGCGGGAAATACCCTGCCCAGATTCCGCATCAGCAGCTCCATGATTTTTGTTTCCGTAGCCGTAAGCTTTACCGGTTCCCCGTCCGCATAAAGAACCCGTTCATTTGTCCGGAAGCAGAGACGGCCGTTGGTCAGTTCCTCCGTCTGCTCTGAAGCGTGGATATCGCCCAGCCGGGTGTAGCGGCGCAGATGGCTTTTTACCCTGGCTGCCAGCTCCTGCGGATTATAGGGCTTGGTCACATAATCGTCGGCTCCCATGGATAATCCCAGAACCTTGTCGGAATCCTCGCTTTTGGCGCTGAGCACAATGATGGGAAGATTCCTTTTCTCCCGGATTTTCATTACCGCTGACAGGCCGTCCAGCCGGGGCATCATCACATCCATGATGAGCAGCTGCACCTGATTTGAAGCCAGCATATCAAGCGCTTCCAGGCCGTCGTAGGCGCGCAGCACCACGTAGCCTTCCTTTTCCAGCAGAATGGCTATGGCTTTTACGATTTCCCGGTCATCATCTACTACCAGTATACATTCATTCATTTCAGGACAGTTCCTCCTTTGAGCTTGGTTTTAGTGTAAACCGGATGTCTTACAAACATGTGGGGGGGATTCTTACAAAAATCTTAACAATCTGGGGGTGTGAGTTCCGTCGTCTCTGCGGCGCTGTGTATGGCAGTCCCGGCAGGGGCAGGGGATGGAGCCGGGCACGCTCTCGCTCGGTTAAAAACGCAGCGGTGCTAACGCCGCAAAATACGCGGCGTAAGAACCGGCGTTTTTAGACGACCCGGTTCCATCCCCTGCCCCTGCCGGACCTGCCATACACAGCGCCGCAGAGACGACGGAACCGGTAGGTTGTGAGGGGTTTTTGTAGGAACGTTGTGTTGAAAAGGCAGCAAAGAGGTGTGAAGGGGTTGGTTTCTTTGTGGTTTGATTTTTTACTAATGGGGATTGTGGTGTGGGGTTGGTTTTAGTTTACTACAGAATGCCGGGGTTCACAATTGGAAAAAAGAAACTGTGTTGTGAGGGTACTGAGCAGTTATAGAATAGAACAGATTGGGGTGATAATTTGAAGCGGGGCGGTTTTTGGAGGGGCTTGGGGTGGGGAGGCGCGCGGTGTCAGGCGTACAAAAAGAACGGTTTGCAGCTGTTGTTTGGGGAATGCTGCAAACCGTTCTGAGGTGATGCTTTTGTATTAAAAAGCTTTTTGTATTTTATCAGTCTTCGTAGCCGTTGGGATTCTGGGACTGCCATTTCCAGGAGTCGGCACACATTTCTTTGATGCCGTATTCCGCTTTCCAGCCGAGCTCTTTTTCTGCTTTGGAAGCGTCAGAGTAGCAGGTGGCGATATCGCCGGGGCGGCGGTCTCTGATTACGTAAGGGATTTTAACGCCGGTTGCTTCTTCGAAGTTCTTTACGATATCGAGGACGCTGTAACCTTTGCCGGTGCCCAGGTTGTAGATGTTGAGGCCGGATTTATCTTCGATTTTCTTAAGGGCCTTTACGTGTCCCCTGGCCAGGTCTACTACGTGGATATAGTCTCTGACGCCGGTTCCGTCGGGGGTGTCGTAGTCGTCGCCGAATACGTTAAGCTCTTTCAGCTTGCCTACGGCAACCTGGGTGATGTAGGGCATCAGGTTATTGGGGATACCGTTGGGGTTCTCGCCGATGGTTCCGCTCTTATGGGCACCGATGGGATTGAAATAGCGTAAGAGAACTACATTCCATTCATTATCGGCCTTCTGGATGTCGGAAAGAATCTGCTCCAGCATGGATTTCGTCCAGCCGTAAGGGTTGGTGCACTGTCCCTTGGGGCATTCCTCGGTAATCGGGATAAATGCAGGGTCTCCATAAACGGTTGCGGAGGATGAGAAGATAATGTTCTTCACGTTGTGCTTACGCATAACGTCTACCAGAGTCAGGGTTCCTGCGATATTGTTTTCATAGTACTCCCACGGCTTGGCAACAGATTCGCCCACTGCCTTCAGCCCTGCGAAATGGATACAGGAATCAATTGTTTCTTTTTCAAAGATTTCGTTCAGGGCATCCCTGTCAAGAATGTCCGCCTTATAAAAGGGAACGTGCTTTCCTGTGATCGCCTCTACACGCTGTAAAGATTTCTCGCTGGAATTGCTGAGGTTATCCAGAACGACTACGTCATAGCCCGCGTTCTGCAGTTCCACTACTGTATGGCTGCCGATATATCCGGCACCGCCTGTTACTAAAATTGCCATGGTTTCCTCCTATCCGCCGTATGAACGGCTAAAGCCAATGATTCGCAACAGTCCAGAAAACAAAACTGTTACAATAATTTACCATAAAACATCAGG
This sequence comes from Clostridium sp. KLE 1755, assembly GCF_000466465.2. NCBI lineage: Bacteria > Bacillati > Bacillota > Clostridia > Eubacteriales > Clostridiaceae > Clostridium > Clostridium sp. KLE 1755. The sequence continues at coordinate 150,438 of NZ_KE992782.1, read as the reverse complement.
ATATACGCCGTCTGCTTTCAGTTTGGCAATGGATTCCATAACGAAAGGCTTATCTTCCTTATAGGTTACGCCGAACCATTTATCCTTGGAGGAGAGCACTTCTACGGTTGCCTTGCCCTGCTGCAGCAGCTTATCCACCTCGATGGGAAGGAAGCATTCCGATTTCAGAGGGTTCTTCGGAACCTCATTCTCAAAGAAGCTGTTTACCGCACTTTCCAGTTCATCCAGGATGCTTGCGGAAAAGCCCCACATATTCATGGATACGGGTGTATCAAGCGGAAGCGGTACATAGGTTGCTCCGTCATCCTCCGTATAAGCGGCCCCGTCCGCCGTCTTTACAATCTTGGTACGTTCTGCAATGGTCTTCAGGAATCCGTTTTCATCGGTGACACAGCAGCCTCTTGCCACGGAACCATTCTCAGTCAGGGTATTGCCCAGTTCATAGCCTACCATCGCATAGCGGTATTTCTCATCGTCCTGATGGGTTGTCAGGAAATCGTACAAGGTCTGGAAAGCGCTTCTTCCATAATAATCATCTGCATTGATTACTGCGAAGGGGCCGTTTACCACGCCCTTGCAGCACAGAATCGCATGTGCTGTTCCCCAGGGCTTTACTCTGCCCTCCGGAATCTGGAATCCTTCAGGAACCTTGTCCAGCTCCTGGAATACATATTCCACATCGATATGCTTGCTGACTATGTCACCCACGCACTCCCGGAAATCTTTTTCGTTTTCCTTCTTAATGATGAAAACTACCTTCTGAAATCCTGCCCTGACAGCATCATACATGGAAAAGTCAATAATCTTGTGACCCTTATCGTCTACAGGGTCAATCTGCTTCAGTCCGCCGTAGCGGCTTCCCATTCCTGCTGCCAGAATTACCAATACCGGTTTATCCATATTCTGCTCCCCTTCTGCGTGCTTTAACACGCTGAAAAAAGGGTCTGTGAAGCTTGCATCCATCCTGTGAAGTTGTTGGATTGTTTCTGTAAAGTCTGCAGGCCTGCTTCACTTTACCCTTTCATTTTATACGGGAACCAATATATACCGCAACTCTTATTTGTTAGGAAGAGCTGTCAAAATGTTAACATGGTTCCCTTAAGTTTTTATTACTCTGCCGGAAGGTTTTCTCCGGCCGCTATCGTTATTATAGCATAAGCACAGATGGGAATCAAATTGCCAAAAATGCCTTTTTTTGTCACGTTTAGTTTTGGGTTACTGTTTTTTCCCTTTACAGTTCCTGCCGGAATCCATCCTAAACCGCCTCCGGCGACGGGTTGGGGGGCACTCCTGGAGCACTTTCTTACGGCTGCGGCGTAAAGGCGCGGATTTGCCTGAATGGTAATTAAGCTCTGCTGATTTACCGGTCCTGGCTCATCCCGTTACAAGGTGTTTTATAACCGGTATTTTTTCCAGAAGGAGGGTGAGGAGAAAGGCGGGTATTATCAGGACAACTGTTTTCAGCAGGTTGGTTCCTATATTAAAGCCGGAAAAAAGCAGGGCCATATAGGGAACCAGCATCCAGCCGAATATCCAGTGCAGGTAATAGATACCGAGCGTCCTGCTTGCCACCGCGGTAACAGCGGCATTTATGGCCCGGTTTCTTATTTTCAGGCCGCGGCAGGCGAGGAAAATGCCTGCGGCAAGAAGAACCACCGGAAGGTGACGGTAGCCCTGGACAAGAAGGATGCCGTCCCAGGCCGGATTTTTGCTGGTGTACCATTTTACGCCCCACATACCCAAAAGTCCTGCAGCGGACAGAAGAAGTCCGAGAAGACGCTGTGCGGTAAGGCTGTTTTTAAAGGTGCCCGCTGTGTGGAGCCAGGCGCCGAACAGGAAAAAGCCCAGCATATTCGCATAGATGCCGAAGGGATTGAGTATTTCCAGTCCTTCCAGGGAATATATGCCGATCAGGCCCTTAGCGCAGAGTGCATCCAAAAGCATCTGCAGGCCGGTCAGGCCGTTGGTCATCAGGATGCCGAAAGCGGCAAAAAAGAGTATGATTTTTCTTCCTGCCTGATGATCCCAGGCGATGCGGAACAGGGGGAATACAAGATAAACCGCCAGCAGGGCTTCAATAAACCACAGATGGCCCGTTCCGATACCGTCCAGGCTGCCAAAGGTGAAAAGATAGGTAAGAATCTGGTTCCTGCCAAAGCCCAGCGGAGAAATTTGGCAGAGCGGTCCGACGGTAAAGAGATAGATAAGCCTCCAGGCAACAAGTACAATATAAATCAGGATTGTTTTCCGGATGTGTTTTTCCAGCTTCAGCGGCCTGGTGAAAAGCAGCGCCCCGTTTACCATAAAAAACATGGGGACGCCAGACCAGCAGGCTACCATGAGGATATTGGCGGGCACAGTCTCCGAAAGCAGGACGAAATGGCAGAAAACCACCAGGAAAATTGAAATTACTTTGATGATATCCAGATACTGGATTCTCTTTTGCATGGCTTGCTCCTTTTATTCTGTAAGCTTTATCTGCAGCAGGGAAAGCGGGCCGCAGTTTTGCCCCGGGTGCGCTGCGGCTTCTTTTTAAAGGGGCAGAGTACCCTGGCTGCGGTGCTGTAATCAATTGTATGATACATTCGCGGGAAAAGCAACCTTCCGGCAATTTTTACCGGGCTGTATTATGGCATAACAAAAGGACCGGCACAAGCCGTTTCCCAGGTGGTACGGACTGGTGCTGATCCTTATTTTTCATGTTATATTGCTTACTCTGTCAGGTGAGCCGGTTCTGTCCGGTCATTCCACCTTCTTGAATTTATCCGCTCCCTGGCCGCAAATCGGGCACTTAAAATCTGCGGGAAGCTCTTCTCCTTCGTATACATAACCGCATACCTGGCATATCCATTTTCCGGTTTTCTTTGCATCACCGGATGGTTGGGAGCTTTCTTCCGCCGCACCGTCCGCCTCGGGAAGGTAGGTCGGCGCATTCTTCGGGGCTTTTCCCCTTATTACCTTATGATAATAAGCGTAAGTCATGGCAGCGCTGTCATTTCCATAGCTTTCCGCTTCCACCACTTCTCCCAGGAAAACAGTATGGGTCTGGGTTTCCATCGTATCAATGACACGGCAAACCACATAGCCGCAGGAATCCTTGATTACAGGAAGCCCGGCCGCCATTTCATAATCCACGTTACTGAATTTATCCGTATCCCGGCAGCTGTGGAAACCAAAGGTTCCGATAATGGAGGGGTCGGATTTTTCTGAAAGTATGGAAAATGCGAATTTCCCGGTCTTATCGATACAGGAATTGGTATAGTTATCATGGTTTACGCTAACCGCAATGGTAGCCGGATCCGATGTAATCTGCATTATGCTGTTGGTAATGCATCCTACCGGACGGTTACCATCCATTGAGGTAGTAACATAAACACCGTAGGACATGTCTCTGAAAATCATTGTATTCATCTTTTCACTCCCGTCTGTGCACTGAGGCACTCATGTACTGTTGTTACCGATACCGGCTTTTTCAGGCTCAGGTCATTGCCGCGCCGTCTACCGGAATTATGGCTCCTGTAATATAGGAGGCCATATCGCTTGCCAGGAAAAGGAACGCGTTGGCTATATCCTCCGCCTCTCCCAGCCTTCCCAGCGGAATCGTCCTTACTATCGGCTCTATCACTTCCTGAGGAACCGCTTCCATCATATCCGTACGGGTAACGCCGGGTGCTACCGCATTGACACGGATATGATCCCTGCCAAGCTCTCTCGCCAGAGATTTGGTCAGACCGTTCAGCGCAAATTTGGATGCCGGGTAGCCTGAACCGGCCGGCTGTCCGTAAAAGCTCACCATGGAGCTGGTATTTAATATCACACCACCGCCATGCTCCCTCATAATTGCTGCCGCCGCCTTGGAGCAGCGGAATACGGAATTGACATTCAGATCCATAATCCTGTCAAAATCCTCCGGGTTATAATCATATAAGCTGTCTCTCGCAGATATTCCTGCATTGTTTACCATAATATCGATTTTGCCGTATTTTTTCTTAACGGAATCCAGCGCCCGGGCTACTTCTTCGTAGCTTCCCAGATCCGGAGCCATGCCGGTAACCTGCCAGTCCGGATTATCCTGGCGAAGCCTCTCAAGCGCCCTGTCCACGGTTTCCTGTCTTGAGCCCCAAAGGACTACGGAGGCCCCGTTTTCCAGAAACTTTTTCACTATTGCATAACCGATTCCTCTTGTTCCCCCGGTTACTACTGCAACCTTACCTTTCAACATAGTGCTTACCCCCATTTTATTATTTTTTAAAAATAATAATCATTACTGATTTTATCATACCATAATCTGCCTGGTTGTCAAGCATCTTCCTGCATTCTCCGGCCATATTTATTTATAAAAAAACCGTCTGATAAAAGCTTTCCCGCATCCTTCGGAAAACATACTTTTATCGGACGGTCTTACTGCTTCTTTTGTGGGTTTTACAGCGCTATGGGCTTTACAGTATTACAAGCTCTACAGCGTTACGGGCTTTCCGGCTTTGGGCTTCACCACTTTAATTTCCGGATGCCTTTCATCCATGGCCTTTTTAAACGGCCGGGTATCTACCTCCTCGGATACGGGCGGGAACGCGTCGTCAAAATGGTCCAGCAGAATACGTGCCGGCTTCAGGCGTTCCACAATTTCCATGGCTGCTTCCGCCATATTTTCCTTCCCCTGATAGGGAAGTATGAGAAGATCCGCATTTTCCGGATAAACTGTGTCCGGATCCAGCTCCATGCTTCCAAGAAGTAAAATGCGTTTCCCCTCCGCCTCTATCTGGTAGGCGGCCGTTTCGCCCTTTTCCGGGAATCTGGGATGCGCCCAGGCCAGAAACAGTGCATTGCGGAAATATCGGAGCAGCCTCGGGTTTAACAGCTTCCTGAAAACCGTTTTTGCACAAAATGACGTATGCTTTCCCTTCAGAACCGTTATCCTCATATTCCCCTGACGCCAGCTGTATCCCGGTTCCACTTCCACCAGGCAGCCTGTGTCTTCCACCCATCCTTCCAGGGTATTCATCACAGCCCGGGTGGCAAAAACCGTGGCATCGGCCTGTTCCAGGATTTCCGGTATGAAAAAAAGATGATCCACATGTCCATGCGTGATGCAGATATCCGTTTCCTGCACAAAATCCTCCAGACTGTTCGGGTTGCTTGCTCCGGCCAGTTCCACAAAGGGATCGAACAGAAGCCGCTCTCCCTCCGACTCCAGCAAAATGGAAGCTGTTCCATACCAGGTAATTTTCATCCTTTGTCATCTCCTTCTTCAGGCCCTTAATATCAGGCCAGGCTGTGTTTATTATAACGTAGTCAGGGAAAAAACTCTACCCGTTCTTTTTCTGCCGCGCTTTTATTTCGCCTTCTTTTTCACCCTCCTTCTTTTTCATCCTCCTTCCTTTTCCCTGTGTCTGTATCCAGAATCTGTCTGAATTCCGCAAGCAGGGGATCTCCGCTAAAATATTCCTGTCCGTACTCCAGATTAAAATCATAATCAAAACCAGCCGGGTTGCAGCCCTGGTTGTGCTGCATAATGGTTTCCGCCTTATCCAGGGCTTTTACCAGGCGTGCCTCTTTGCTGACTGCTTCATTATATTCCTTCCACAGATCCATATATTCTTTTTCCAGCTGCGGAGGGAGGAGCGAAAACAGCCCGGATGCTCCTCTTTCCTCCGCCAGATATTTTTCCCCGGGATCAGGACGCAGCGCGGCGGAGATGTCGCCTTCCCTGATTTCCCCGATATCATGAAGCAATGCCATTTTTATCACTTTCAGGCTGTCCAGCCGGGGATATTCCTCCAGGATGACCATAGCCAGAAGGGCAAGCCTCCAGGAATGCTCTGCAGTGCTCTCCTGTTTTCCTTCGCTGGTCCAGGCGGTACGGAGTACATTTTTAAGCTGCTCCGCTTCATTTATAAATTGTAAATAATTTTTTAATCTTTCCATTTTTTTCTCCTGTTTTTCTCCGTCTTTCTGCCATCGCCCGGGCCGCCGGAATTTATATCAGGGAGTGACCCTGTGGATATCCCTTGGGAACAGGGATGCCTGGCGGACATTGTCCAGCTCCAGCAGGCGGGCCGTAAATCGTTCCAGGCCCAGGCCCAATCCGCCGTGAGGAGGCATTCCGGCCCTGTGTATCCAAAGATAGCTTTCAAAGAGCGACGGATCCATTCCCATACGCTTCATTTTTTCCAGCTGGACGGAATATTCATGGATGCGCTGTCCGCCGGTCGTCACCTCCAGTCCCCGGAACAGGAGGTCAAAGCTCAGTGTTACCGCCGGGTTTCCAACGTCCTCACAGGCATAAAAGGGACGCTTGGCAGTCGGGTAATGGGTAACGAATACAAAATCACTGCCGGTTTCCTTCTTTATGAGCCGGGACAACAGTTTTTCTTCCTCCGGTTCAAAATCATCCTTTTCACTGGCCGGACGGCTATAAGCTTTGGCAACCCATTGTTTGGCCTCATGAAAACGAATGGACGGGATTTCCCCTGTTTCCAGCAGCTGCTCCGGCAGCCGTACCTTCAGCAGGGCAAGCTCCGGCGCGTATTTTTCCCGGAGAAACCGCAGTGCGCTACCAAGCATGGCCGCTTCCATCCGGCAGATATCTGTAAAACTGTCAATATAGCCCATTTCAAAGTCCACGCTTGTATACTCGTTCAGGTGTCTTGCGGTATCATGCTTCTCCGCGCGGAATACCGGGGCGATTTCAAAAACTCTTTCATATACGCCAACCATCATCTGCTTATAGAACTGCGGGCTTTGCGCCAGATAGGCGTCCTTGCCGAAATAGTCCAGATGAAAAATATTGGCGCCGCCCTCCGCCCCCTGATATACGATTTTCGGTGTATGGATTTCGGTAAACCGTTCCTGTTCAAGAAAATTACGAAAGCATCTGCACAGCCCTTCCTGAATTTTAAAAACTGCGCGCTGCTTTTCATTTCTCAGAGTGAGCGGCCGATAGTCCAGTATGGTTTCCAGAGATGCATCGATTTCTTTCCCATGAATGACCACCGGCATTTCCGCCTCCGGGGAAGAAAGGACTTTTATTTCCGTCAGATGAAGCTCCCAGCCGGTGCGGGAACGAGGCTCCTCCGTCACAGTGGCTTCGGCCCGGATACAGGCTTCTTCCTTAAGCAGGCCTTCTATGCGGCACTTTTCAGGTTCCAGGATACACTGGATGAGGCTGTCCGCAGTGCGCAGGATGAGAAACGAAAATCCGCTCATTTTCCGGATTCTGTGAACACTGCCATGCAGAACCGCCTGCTTGTTCAGGCTGGCTGCAAGCTGCTCCGGGGATGGGTTGTTTATCATGGGGGATGCCTGTATTTTTTCCAAATGAATCATGATTATATTATCTCCTTATTGGTGTATGCAAAACATGGGTTACGTTTATTATTTAATCCCGCTGGCTGCGGGACAAACAGACGTGTCAGCCTCACGGCTGCCGCGCGTGTACTGATTTAAGGAGATATGAAATCCATCTGGACATCGTCTTTATGTCTCATTGTACCACATCCTTTCCATAGGGGATATCAACCAGCAGGGGTTTTCTGCGGGTTATCAGCAGCCGGACCGGCCGGAAGCCGGTAATGTAAAAAAGCAGCGAATTTGAGGGCGCTTTTAAAATCACATATTCTCATTCCTGCAGGCAGGGGGAGTATTTTTCCTGTTTCCGCTATAAGGTGCCTGTTTTTGAGTAAAATAAAAAAGCCCTCAAAGGTAAATTTCATTACCAGTGTGGACTCTTTTGATTGATAAAAAACAAAAGTTATTTATTCCACACAGGTACAACACGGAAAGCGCTTGTACCTGCGATGATTTCTACATCAGCCGATACAAACGCCGCCTATCGTCGTCCCTGTGAAGTTTGCTGTTCAGACTTTTCAGCATGGCTTGCGCCTTTCCGGTATGAGAGCTGGCCTGGCAGAATTTATGGTAAACGGATGATCTGCCGGCGAACTGATACCTGCCTGTGATTTTTGTTTATATTAGCACTGGCCGGCGGATGTGTCAACTGGGGAAGGGAAAATATTTAACGGCAGACAGGAGATTTTTTATGAGGGAAGTTTTTTATTGGCGGAAAGTCTTTATGTTGTGAATTAATTTGTAGGGTAGATTGGTATTTTTTATTGTTTGTGTAATAAGCTCATTACAGTTCAGGCACGTCTGCACATTTACTGCGCCGACCGTAAGAAAGTGATTCGGGAGTGGAAATTGCAGTGTCAGTATGTGTGAAACAGAACTGTTATGTTTCTATTTCACTTGTTCAACTAAACTTGAATTGTCCGGTTTTTTGATTAATGCTGCAGCAGTTTATTAATATATTCAATTATTTGTTGCTCTAATAAATCGTATTGCATGGGATCCACATCTTCAAAACATTGATTAAGTGCGTAAAAAGGATTGTTGGTCCACTCTATTATCCAAAAATCAGATAAGGCCGTCATCTTGTAAAATTCACCTTGGAATTCCCAGCAATAATCTGATGGAGAGAGAAGAATTTTGCTTGCTCCAAGTTCCTGGAATCTGTTTTCTACAATTTTTTTAATTTCAGGTGCTTTCATTTTTGGGGTTCCTGTTAATTGATTTGTTTATTATTTAGTTGTTTTACAAATGTAATAGAATTAGTATATGTTGTATCTTTTTATAGAAATAAACATTTAAGTGTGTTGGAGTATAACACAAGCAGGGATAAATTGTGAGGACTGCTATGTGCGTATCTTTATTAGAACGAGTAAAACAGGGGAAATCCAACATTATATTAATACTTATTCTATCTGCTCGGTCGTAAGACCGAGACCAACAAGGGTCTGCAAAACGCCTACTGCTGAATTATTTCAATCCACTCGGTCGCAAGACCGAGACACCGACACCACCAGTTGTCAAAGTATTATAAGTATTTCAATCCACTCGGTCGCAAGACCGAGACTTCCTCTTCCGGATAATAAGTTTATCGTGCATATTTCAATCCACTCGGTCGCAAGACCGA
>NZ_KE992782.1:141087-141367 GCF_000466465.2 Clostridium sp. KLE 1755 | reverse complement strand
AATCCACTCGGTCGCAAGACCGAGACCAGATCGGATAAGGAGGATACAGACATGTTAGTATTTCAATCCACTCGGTCGCAAGACCGAGACCAGGATATCCAAAGGAACTGTTGACAATAAGGTTATTTCAATCCACTCGGTCGCAAGACCGAGACCAGAAATTTAAACAACACGACGCGGCCATCTGCATTTCAATCCACTCGGTCGCAAGACCGAGACGCTACAGCAAAGGAGTGATGCTATGTCGGGAATATTTCAATCCACTCGGTCGCAAGACCGA
>NZ_KE992782.1:140639-140987 GCF_000466465.2 Clostridium sp. KLE 1755 | reverse complement strand
TCAATCCACTCGGTCGCAAGACCGAGACGTTATGAGTGTCCATTCTTCAATAATTTCATAGTCATTTCAATCCACTCGGTCGCAAGACCGAGACGAAGAGGTTGAGGAGCCTTTGGAAGAATGTGAAATTTCAATCCACTCGGTCGCAAGACCGAGACATTGACTGAACCGCTCTAAGTTCCTCTGCAGACATTTCAATCCACTCGGTCGCAAGACCGAGACAGCGAGAATTTTTAACAATGGGAAGATTGTAGCATTTCAATCCACTCGGTCGCAAGACCGAGACGCAGCCGGCAGCTTAAGTTGTTAAATCAGAATTTATTTCAATCCACTCGGTCGCAAGACCGA
>NZ_KE992782.1:77414-140539 GCF_000466465.2 Clostridium sp. KLE 1755 | reverse complement strand
CAATCCACTCGGTCGCAAGACCGAGACAGCAAAACTAAACAACTACTAATCATTCTATCACCATTTCTCTATACATTCCACACATAAAAAACTAACCCAGCTTACTTTTATTCAATTTTAAATCCATATTCAAACAAAACATAGTCTTTTCCAGGTGCGAATCCCCCGGGGATTTCATGTGCACTTCATATTCGCACTAACTCTCATTTTCCCTATAAAGCACCTTAGCCGCTTAAGTTTCAGATCCTCACTACCCATTTTCCCCAATCTTACCTGCAAAAATTCCCAGCTATCCACACACTAGCAGAATTTTTCACCATTTATACACACTGAATTATAAAAATACATCATTCTAAACGGTTTATAATTTCATTAATTACAAATATATTTATCTCCGCAGCCACTGCCCCATTCCACAAATACCCGCAGTAAAACCACCTCTGCGGCAGCTCTGCTCTCCCCGCCATATCTCAATAATTAGTTTCCACTGCCTGCAGCCTGTCTCCCATCAGCATTTTCAGCCTGGCCGCAAGCAAAGAGGCAATGACTGCATTGCCCTTATCAGAAGGATGAAGCCCATCATATGTAAAGTCAGCGGCTTCCGGCGGATAGGGATATTCATCCTCATCAAAACAGACCGGAAATTTTGTATATTCCGGATAAGGAAGATTCCGGTAGCCGCCAGGCGTTTTTACCCGCTTAAAGCGTACCACATTTTCCGGCGTAAAACCTGAAAGATCATGCAGATTCAGCGCAGGTATCCCTTCCTCACAGCAGGTTTCATAAATGGCCTCAGCAATATCAGCCAGCCACTGTCCCTGATCCGGCAGATAGCTGCCATGGGCATTGTTCAGAGGATCCAAAATATAGACAAAATCACCCCGTTCCACAGGATTCATTACCAACAACTCTGCTTCCGGTGATTTTTCCCGGATATGGGATATTAAAAGCCCCAGGTTACCAAGAATAGTGCCTTCCTTTTTCAATCTGAAATCCTCTCGTTTCCCCAACGGTACGCCGCCGTGCCAGTCGTTGGTACCAAGAAGAACCGTATACAGATCCGCTTCCGGCAGCTCTATCCTGATCCAATCGGGCGTGGAAGAACCATTCATTCCAATGTTTATAACTGACAAATTGTCAAAATATCCGCATGTCCGCGTCAGATACCCTTCCTTCACCCGGTATGCAGTTTCATCCAGATGGTCGTTTAAGTAAGTGAAGGAATCACCGATGGCGCACCATTTGATTTCTTTTTTCATATAACCCTCATTTCCCGGGCGTGAGAACGCCCTTCTTATTCTTATGATTTCAAAATCCGATTTTGACTGAAACACCGGCATCATATCCCCTGCCGCTGTCCCGTTAAAACCACCTGCAAATACAAACAGATTTATTATTTACACAATTTTATTTCTCTTTCTGCTGACACTTTATCATATCCCTTCATCCACTGCCACTGTTAATTGAAATTTATTTTATAACTATTCGCAGGTCAGCACATTTACTGCACTGACCGTAAGAAAATAATTCAGAAGTACCAAAATTCATCTTCGAAGGCGCTTCAGGATGGATTATGGCAATAACTGAAAGAGTTGAACCGTTACTCTGCTCAGTTTAAAAATACAATTTAGACACAGCCTATGTACAGCTGCTTCCATTATGGTATAATAATACAAAAGAAACGTTCCTTCATTTACGCTTGAATCTCTGCTGCATTTTTTCACGCCGCCCCAAAATATACCTGAAAAATATTCCTGAAAAACATATCCTCCACAAAAGAAAGGAAATCCAACATGCAAATCAGCAGACAGACTATGCAGCTTCAAACCGTCGAGATCCTGAAAGCGCTTTTTGCGCTGCCAGGCTTTGATTCGGTTTCCATTAAAGGAATTTCTCCCGCATCCCCCGATGATTCCCAGGCTGTTTTGTCAGCTATTGATGCTTCCTGGCATGACATACTCAGCGATGTGGATTTTAAGGTCCGGATTGCAGTCCATCCTTCACTGCGCAGCCTGGCAAAACCGCTGAGCCATACCCTTCTGTCCCTCATGGGACTGACAGATGGAATTCTCGGCCTCTCCATCCAGGGAAATGCCTGTGAAATACAGGAAGAAGCGGTGGAGACAGTACGCCTCTGCCTTGCCACCGGGTATCGTGCGGATATCATATTTGAAATTCAATGGAATGAAAATGTCCCTCCTCTGTCAGCCTGTGAAAATGCACCCTGTCCTTCCCCCTGCGACGCTTTCTGGTTCATTGCCGTGCAGGCATTGGGAAAGCTTCTGCGCAGGGATTATCTGATTGCGGATCATCTTGCCCACATGCTGATTATGGAAGGGCTGGTTCTGCAGATGGAAATGCGGGATGCGAAATACGGAACCAATATCCACAGATACGGCTATGGTGAAGTCCCGGCCTATCAAAACACCGATACGGAAGCCTTCGCATTTCTTTTTGATAAAACGGAACCCGCAGGACGCAGGACAGCAGAAAATCTCTGCCGTGCAGCGCTCACCTACAATGCGCTTACCGGCAGAGATTCTTCAAATGAGTCCAGGCGTGAAATCTTCTTTGCACTCTGGAACTGCTATTTACAGGGACTTTAACGGGGAGTCAACTCGATTCGCCGTCAAAGCTGCCCTTGTCAGCCTAATCCTGAGCCTCATCCTCCATTTCATCTCCCATTTCTTTTTCCAGTGCATCCAGCATTTTCTGTTCCCGGTGTTTTGAATAAACACCAGTCAACGCCATAACCGTAAAAATCATAACAAACTGCGCTGCGGCAAAAATGATCGTGGCCGGCACCAGCGTTCCCATAACATCTTCCCGGAAAACTTCATTATTCCGGTATCTGCCAATCACAAAAATCACAGTAAAAACAACTGTCCCCGCCAGGCTTGCCAGGAAATAATTCTTCATACAGGGCTTCAGCCAGGTGTCCCAGATTCCTTTTCTCGTGGTTCCGAAAATGGAAACAATGCAGCCTGTTATAAATGCAGCCAGCTCCCATGCGTATTCCCGGACATCCCGTTCCAGAATGTAACTCTGTACAATGATGGATATCAGCAGGATGAGCCACATCGCCCAGAAGGCGGCCTGCTCAGATTTTAACAGATCAATATGCTGTCTTTCATCTATTTTTTTCATCTTCGCTCTCCTCCTCCCAGAACAGGTCATCCAGCGTTTTCCCAAGTGCCCTGCATATGCTGATGCACAGCTGCAGGGATGGATTGAATTTTCCCGCCTCAATCATTCCTATGGTCTGCCTGGTCACTCCTACGGCGTCAGCCAGCTGCTCCTGGGAAAAATCTTTTTCGATACGCGCAATTTTCATTCTTTTGTTTTTCACCAGCCAGCCTCCTTTTTCCGGTGCTACTGCAGCTTCTCTTCCCCGGCGCTCTGCTCCTGTTTTCCATATATTTTGGTAAAAATAAACGGAACAAACAAAATACAATTCAAAATAAGAAGAATAAGCACATCTCTCCACGCAATCACCTGTCCGCTGATGACATCCGCGCTCCCTGCGATAACGGCAACCAGGTTATTGTTCAGATAATGCATAATAACCGCAACCCAGATATTGCAGGTCTTCATCTGTGCATAGCCAAAGAATATAGCGATTCCGACACAGGTTATCAGCTGGCAGACAATGCTCTGCAGCCAGGTCTGGGGGCTGTAGAAAAACAGGTTGATAGGCAGGTGCCAGAAGCCCCAGAAAATACCCAGCAGCAGAACGCCTGCGCGCTTTCCGAACCGTTTCTGCAGCATCGGCTGGAAAAAGCCCCGCCATCCGTACTCCTCTCCGAAAAATGCAGTGTATACCAGGAAGAAATTAAGGGGCAGAACCAAAAGATTAAGCCATGTATAGGGACTCTTAAACATTTCAAAAAACATCCCCGGTTCGCCTTCAAATAAATAGCTTAAAAAAATCCGGAGGAAATATAATCCCAGGAAAATCAGAATATAAAGCCAGGGCCTTCTTTTCTGTCCGTCTCCCAGGCTCAGCCCGTACTTTCTTCTGACCTCCTTCTTATCCAGCCAAAGCAGAAGCCATAAAACAATGCTTCCTAAAATTATAATATACTGACTGATTAATGCTAACTGAATTTCCGGCTTAAACAGGCTGGCCACAGCGCATCCTGCCATAACTGCCGTCAAAACCAGGAAGCCGGTAAAGAACTTTATGGGCACCTTCTCTTCTTTTTTCCGGGTAAGCAGGACAGCAATCATAACGCCTGCCGCCGGATAATACATCTGGGCGTTGGGAAATACGGAAACATCATTCCCCCTGTAAAAACTGATACCCATAAGAATTCCCATCAATACGGGCATACCAAATGCAACTGCAACAAAGATCCATAGCTGTTTTTTTTCTACAGCAGTCCAATTTGTCTGCATAAATAACTCCTCCTCTACTCATTATGTAGTGCCGCCGGAAGATGTTAAACCGGAAGCGCTTTTCCTGACCTTCCCCGGTGGTTTTCAACGCTGCACTTTTATGGGAAGGTATTTCTCTTATATTGCATATAATATACTATACTGTTCTTAATGTCAATTATATTTTACATTTTATCATTTTCACTTTACATTCAAGTGAATATTACAGAGCAGACATATACGGTTCTGCTGCTTCCCATAAATTGAATCTTCTTTCATTTTTTCCGGTTAACTATAACTACAGCGCGGCCTGTTTTTTGATAAAAATCATCCATAAAACAGTTACAAACAAATCATTCCTGACAAGTGGCACCTCCCTGTAGAATATACACCTGTCATACACATATTCCGCACAAACGACTAAGAGCTCACACTATTATACTGTTTCAGCCCTGTTTTCCACAAAAAAGCGGTAATTCCCCCGAAAGCCGTGACCACAGCGATTCCATAGAGCCACATTTTCAAGGTCCCGTCACCGCTTAAGTACATTGTAGGAAAAGTCGCCACAATGCCATAGGGAAGAATCACATAAAACAGAAGCTTGTAAATTCCCCGGAAAACAACACCGGGTATTTTCATGCACAGATCGATTCCCGCATCCTCCAGCCTGGTTATGTTGACTGTGGAAACCAGGAAAAAAGTAAGGGATCGGATAATTACCTCCATCTCATACCAGAGCACAATCATTAATGTCACCCAAACTAAATAGCCCAGGACATGCCCCGCTGACACTCTCAACCCGCAGATCCGGACGCCGTACCATAAAATGCACACACTCAAAGCCACCAACGGAAGCGAACCCGGATTCACCTGTTCAAAACTGAGCCGCAACAGCGGGCTTACCGGCTTGGTAAGGTACAAATCGATATCTCCATTTCTGATTTTACCTGAAATACCGTTCACTCCGAAAAAATAAACCACCATATTCACCGCATTTACCAGAGAAAAGGTTCCGATAAAAATAACCATCTCCCCCTTTCCCCACGATCAGCTCCATTTTCATCCTTTCTCCTAAGGACAGAGTTCTCACCTGCACATCCATGAGTTCCTTTACGCCGAACAGCTCCACAAAATAATCCCTGTTATAGCGATATTCCTTATCGGAGAGTCCATAAATTTGCCGGAACAGGTGCAGAGTATCCTCCGCAGTCAGTTCAAAAAACAGCTGGCTCTTCTGTCCCATAACCACCGCATACTGCCTTTTGAAGTCGTTTTCCAGTTTATTGGGATAATAGCCTAAAACACTGATTTCACCGGAGGTGGGCGCAATGATTCCGGTAAGCATTTTGACAAGCGTGGTTTTCCCCGCACCGTTTGGACCTATCAGGCCGACGAATTCTCCTCCGCGTACGGAAAGATCCATCTGGCTGACCGCCTGTTTTTCTTCATAATCCCTATGAAACAGCCCCTTGACACTACCCAGAATGCCCTCCTGCTTCCTGAATCGCCTATATGTTTTTGTTAACTGATTTGTTTCAATTACATTCATTCTGATTTAACTCCTTTGTAACTGTCCAGTGTTCCTATAATCACATGACTGCTTCCTTTTCACTGACAGATGCAGCAAATACGTCTCCCGGCTGAACAGTTATGCTCCTTTCTTTTTTTCTCAATACCTGACTGAAACTAAAATAAGCCCCCGAAACATCTGCCCTGATACGGACATACTGCTTCGGGGGCCTGACAGGCAATCCCTGGACTCTGAAATGGAAAAACTGCGGAATTATTCCAGGCAGGCAGAGCCATACAGCAGGACGGACAAATGCGTCCATCCGGGCCGCAGCCTGAGGAAATAAAAAAACATGACCTGCTACGTCATGCTTCTTAAACCGTCTGTTTCCAATAACCAGACTTCTATTAGAAGTGTATGAAGTATTTAGTAAGGCAGATACCGGGTAAATGACCGGTAAAAGGGTACAAAAAGAGCCGGAAAACCAGCCTGCTGTCCCTTTTTCAACTATGCAGTTGCAATCTCCTTACTTAACACACGCATGCACTTACCTCACTTTTTTAATATTAAGCCATCCGGCTATGTACTGTATCTGTGTTCTGATACAACAACTAAATTATAGACAGACAAAAGCGGACTGTCAATGCTTTCTTTAGTTTCCTGTTATGCTCTGTCATCCGAACTGTTACCGCAATCCGATTTTGATTCAGCTTATCCTGTCCCCAGACCATGTACTGCCACTATCCAATGGAATCTGTAGTGAATAAAATCCGGATATTTCCGGAATACTATACAAAAAATACCATAACTTGACTGGAGGAATCATATGAGTAAGGATCCTGTTTTTTTAACCGATAAAAATCATACCGTTATTCTGGAGGCAGTGACCGGCGTTCCCAATGCAGCCGTTCCGGATACCTGCAAGCCTTTTGAACTACTGACCCCTAACACCTCTGAGGGCGCTGCAGAAAAGCATCTGCCTGTGGTGGAAATCGACGGCCGGCACGTTACGGTGAAGGTGGGAAGTATTTTTCATCCCATGACTGAGGAACACAGCATCGGCTGGGTGTGCCTTGTAACAAAAGCCGGATGCACCATGCGGATCTGTCTGACTCCCGATTGCGAACCGGTAGCCCATTTTACACTGGAGGACGGGGACTCGGTGAAGGCGGCTTATGCTTATTGTAATCTGCATGGGTTCTGGAAGACGGAAATCTAAAAATCAAAAGGTCTAATAAACACAGGTATACTTTTCATACACACATGGACAAGTATACCTGTGTTATTATATCTTTTTCGGCCGCCTCAACAGCATTTTCACCAGTTCCCGGATGGTTCCCTTCTTCTCCACATACCGACGGCCGTCCTTCACCAGATATTCCGCGTAAAACTCCCCGATTTCCTCCGGCTCCGCCCGGCAGAAATCCTTTCCTGTGACAAAGAAATCCGCCTTCTTTCCCACCTCCAGCGTTCCGCTTTCCATCTCTTCGCCCAACATTCTCGCCGGCTCCGCCGTATAGGTTCGAAGAGCCTGAAAGGGAGTCAGGGACTGCCCCGGCAGATAAAATTCCACCATCCCCAGCATCTGTTCATAAGGATTCATGGACTGTACCGGAGAATCGCTGGATCCGCAGATACACACGCCGGCTTCTATCAGCTCTCTTAACGGAATCTGCTGCCTCACCTTTTCCTTTGGCAGAAACTGCTCATAGCTCTTCAGATAGCGCTTGTCCATCCAGGAAAATCCCGGCTGAACCGTCAGCGCCACCGGCAGATGCTTGATTTTTTCCACTGCCGAGGAGGAAGGAAATTCAAAATGATCAATACGGGGCATAGGTTTGCTTTTCCTTTTTTCCCCTTCTTCCTCTCCGCCATCCCGGCCGTCACCCAGTCCTAACACCTTCTCATAGCAATCCACAATCTGATCAATGGCCGCCTCCCCAATGGCATGGCTGGACAACTGAATCCCCTTTTCATGCGCCCCCCGCACCTTTCCCAGAATAAAATCATCCTTATAGTAGCAGTGTCCCTTTTCCCCATTATCAATAAACGGCACATAGAAAGCCGCGCTGTGGGAGCCTACGGAACCATCCAGCTCCCAGCTTCCGCAGCCGCCTGCCCGGGGAAACTTTTGCAGCCTGTGATATTTTTCCGCCCTCTCCAGCTCCATATACTGAGGGAATAGTCGCACGTCAATATCCATCCGGGATGCCACAAACGCCAGCAGCCTGGTGAGAAAGTCATGCTTCACATCCCCATTTCCGTCCATGGCGCATACCCGGCTGATTCCGTAATGCGCGCACAGGTTGGAAAAATTGGCAATGCCAGCGGCCAGCACAGAGGGTGTCACCGATGCCGCTATCAGGTTCGTCACCTTCCCCTGCATAAACTCATGGGCTTCGCCGAAAAAACGGCCGTCCGAACCCTGCTCAGGAAGCTTCAGCTTCTTCATCAAGGCCGTGGAAATACTGCTGCTGTGCCCGTCAATATTATAAATAATCATGCACCTTCCGCCGGTCCATTCATCCAGCTCCTGCCGGCTGGGCAGTCTTTTTTCCTTCATTGCGGAAAGGATATACTGATTTGCCACAATTATTTTCTGCTTCGGATGTGCGCTACAGTAGGCGCGTATTTTCTGTTCCACCCCTGCCATGCAGTCCGGCGCAATCCCTTCCGAGGTTATCTCACAGATATTAAAACTGGAGGCCGCCAGGATCATTGTATAAAGCAGATGGACATGGGAATCCGTCAGCGCCGGAAACACATGCATTCCCTCAAGGCTGATATATTGGTCATAGCCCTCTTCCGTTTCCGGGCCGCCGTTTCCCAGATAGCATATCCTGTCCCCGTCCGTTCCCATGGACGTAAAGGTTTCTTCCACATGCAGACGCATGGTATGCACCGTACCGCCGTAATAAAATATCTTCATTCTAAATCGTCACCACATTTCCCACAGCCATTAAAAAATAGGCCAGCATAATCATTATCTGCATCCCGGCGCCGCCCCATTTCCCCAAAAGGGAATTCCCCGGCTCCCGGGACGCCTTTCGGTAGGCCGGAACCACAAGCAGCGCTATCAAAATCGCAATCAGCCCCCCGGCCAGACGCATAAACTCCATAAAACCGCCCAGACCTGCAAAGGTCATCAAAAGCGATGGCAGCGTCGCAATAACCCAGCAG
The DNA here is from genome assembly GCF_000466465.2 of Clostridium sp. KLE 1755. NCBI lineage: Bacteria > Bacillati > Bacillota > Clostridia > Eubacteriales > Clostridiaceae > Clostridium > Clostridium sp. KLE 1755. The sequence continues at coordinate 131,472 of NZ_KE992782.1, read as the reverse complement.
ATTCTGCGTGAAAGCTTCAACTGTTCCTCCACAATGTCCGATAGCGCCAGCGAAATGGACCAGTAGGTCGTCAGCATAGCCAGGATGGTAAAAAGAGAACCAACAATCTCTGCCCAGCTGCCAATTCCCTGGCTCCACCCAATCATGGCAACCTCCGTCACCTGCACAGAGGAAAGCAGGGCGCACACGGAAATGACAACAATCAATACAAAGTTATTCATCAACCCTAAAAATACGGCCTTTTTCACCTTTTTCCCATCTCCGCCCAGTCCGGCTACCGCCTGTGGGACCGAAAAAAATGCGGAAAAGGCAAACATCGCCATTCCAAAATAGGCAAGCCCCTCCGTCACCCTTCCCGCTCTTACCGGAAGCGGATTGTTTATATGCGCAAGGGAAAAGAAAGCAAGTACGCCCACCAGCAAAAAAATCACCGTCACTGCAAGCTTTTCGCTGATTCCCACCGCCTTCAGCCCAAAAAGCACCACACTTGCCGCGGCAGCATAAAACAGAAGCCGTGAAAGCCACAGGGAAATCCCCAGAAGCTCGCTGATAATTTCCGCCGCCCCTGAAATATAAGCCGCCAGATTGGTAAACAGCACCAACGCCATAATGACAAAAAAACCTGCAGTCAACACCTTCTGGTATTTTCCCTGAAACAGATACCGGGAAAACACCTCAATAATCTGGGAACCTCCACCGCTTTTTACCGCAAGCTCGGCTATCATCACATGAAGGACAAAGCTGGCTCCGAAGGCCGCCGCCAATATGAGCAGGCTCACCACAACTCCGTTTTTTTGCGCCAGATAAGGCATGGCCATCACGCCTCCGCCGATTCCGTACCCGGTAATGATACAGGCACTCTCTGCTACCGTCAGTTGTTTTTTATTCATCCGTATATCCTTTCCTTACAGCTCCCGGCTGTGTCCGCCCCTGTTTCCAGCATTTCCTGCCGCTGCCCATATCTGTAAATTCGGTTCCGCCCCGCATGCTTGGCACAATACAAAGCTTGATCCGCATAGGATATGATAGTTTCCACCTTGTCAATCTGAGAAAGGTTCCCCTTCCATACACCCAGGCTGACCGTCACCTGTGTCTGTCCATTATCGGATCTGAGAATATTGGCTTCTCTGATTTCTTTTAACAATCTTTCCGCCATATCATCGGAGGCCATATCATTGAAAGCCATGTTATCAGAAGTCCCCGTTTTATTTATTTCTAATGGCTGAGCCTCCATGACATCCTCCACACGCACCAGCAGAAATTCCTCCCCGCCGAACCGGACAGCCTCAGCGCCTTCTGCCCCGGCAAACCGCTCCAGAATATCCGCAATCTTTTTAAGGCAGTCATCCCCCTGCAGGTGTCCGTAAGAATCGTTATACTGTTTGAAGTAGTCAATATCAACCATTACAACTTCCGCCCGACGTTTCTCTCTGTGGTATTTCTCAAAGCTCCCAAATATCCGCTCCATCAGGCTGCGCCTGTTCTGAAGGCCTGTCAGCCGATCTGTAAAAGCCATTTGCTGCAGAAGCTCATTTGCCTTCTGAATTTTTTCATACTGCATGGCAATAATCTCACGATCACGGAACCCTGTTTTCATGCTCAGGTTATAACGAATTGAAATAAAAATTGAAAGCAGCGTTACGAAGCTGCCGTTAATCAGATTGGAAAACAGATTCTCCGCATTCAGCCCGGTAAAAACCAGAAGCAGCACAATAATAAGCCAGCTTACGCCAAACAGAGTTATACTTTCTACCGGGCTCATAAGCATAATTGCCGCTATCGTGGGAATCAGATAACAATACACGCCGATTGTGTTGCCTCCCATCTGATCCAACACCGTAATACCAATACACCATAAGCACAATATCACGACATATAGCATTCTCAGTCCTGCAATGGCTCCGTACTTTTTCTTTTTAACCCATCTGACAAAAATCGCCAGAAACACAAGCGTCACCGCAAGCAGGGCCGTGTACAGGCTGAAATACCCGCTCCTTCTGGGAAAAGCAAAGGGACCTCCCTCCCGAAATAAAAATACCACCATCATACACGCCTGCATCACGGCAATAAATACCGCCACGGCTATTTCCACACGATAAGTTCTGTTAGTGTAATATTCTGCAAAACGCTCCTTCTGTTCCGTTGAAAGTATCGGTTTTAAGGTCTGTTTCAGTCTGTCTATCATCATGGAAGTTCTCCTCATTCTCCTGCTTTACTATAACCTTTACCCACCTGCATTATTTGAATAGTATAACAAATCCCCACTGCCATCACAATAAAAAATGGTGTGTACCTCTTAATTCCCCTAAATTATCGCAGCCCTTCCGGTACAATAGCATTATACACCTTCTGATGGGCTGAGTTTCTGTTAAACTGAGTTTCTGTTAAACTGAGTTACTTCCAAATTAAGCTTCTGTTATTTACTTTCATGACAACGTCTCTGCAATTTGTGATATAATGTGGCCATGAAAAATAAAAACATTACCTTCCGAAAAATAACACTTATATTTTTGCTTGCCTGTATTATCCTGACAGTCTCCTGTTTTTCCCTGGGCTGGCTGGCACACAGCACAGGCCTCTCCCTGCGCGGCTGGCTCAGCACTTCATCTTGGATATTGGCGGCGGCAGGCCTTCCCCTTTCGCTGGAACTGTTCTGCCTCTGCAGGCTGTTTGGCATCCTGGAGTGTGAAACTGTAAACACCCGGAAAATCCTGGCGCGGGCAGGCATAGCCGTATTGCTTCTGGCAGGCGTTATTTATACACTGGCTGCCATGCTCTTTTTTATCCTTTTGAATCCTGAGGGCAGAGAAAAAGAAGTCAGGCTTTCCAGTGATGTAATTCAGGTTACCAGATATTCCTCCGGTTATAATTCTGAAAAAATTATCAGCTATTATAAGCCTATAGGACCGATTTTCAGAAAAGAATATGCCTTTGACGATGAACCTGTGGTTCGTTCTGTTCTGAACACCCGCTATGATACAACATTTATCCTCTCAGAAAAAGCCATTACAAATAAAATAGATTCCACCCGGCCCGTCACGCTGTATCAGGCCGTTCCTGCCGACAATCCTGAGCTTGTATTTCATGCGGCGGCGGAATGGGATGCTCCGCATTCCTACTACGACGATTATACGGAAGTCAGAACATACCTGAAGGCACAAAAATATGCCCTGCAGTATTTCCCACAGCGCACTCTTTTCTCACAGACCGGCCCTGTCATCGGCATGACAGGAGCTCTTACCCTGTCCTGTCGCGGCGATTGGGACATTTCATCATGTGCTATGGATGCTGCCGGAATAATATCAAATCTGCTGGAGGATCCTTTCTATGTACTGCATGAATTCTCCCTTTTTATAGAATATGGGAAATATGGAAGCAGCCTGGAAAACAGCGGCAGCATTGAGCTGACCTTCGGCGGCCCTGACTCTCCTCCTCTCATTCACCAGCAGCAAAGAGCGGAGCTTCCGGAAATCATCGAACACATGCTGAAGGATGCCATGAGACAGTATGACCAGACAGCGCAAGAGAAATGGGAAGATCAGACAGTGCAGGAAACGCAGGAAGAACTTCTAACCCAGAACGGGCAGGAAGAATCGATAACTCAGGACACGCAGGAAGAATCAATGGACCGTAGTGACACCTCTCAGAAACACGTATCAGCTGAAACAGCTTCCACCGAATGGACTGCTTCTTCTGTTGACAGTGACGGTCTGCTCACTCCCGAAGGTGCTTTTGATAAACTCTACGCAGCAGTCTTTGCTCCGGAAGGCTATGCCTACGAATGTACCTATAATGCAAAAGGAAATTTTTATGCAATTCTCAGTGAATGGGAAACGGAAAACGGCGAGCAGAAGCTGCATGTCAGAAAAACTGCGGTTTATGATCGGATTTCGACCAATGGCAAATGTCAGTTATTCGTTTGTTATAATGAATACACCACATTGGACGGCGGTGAATGGAATACGGAAATTGACAACTTTTATGCGGTTGACCGGAAAACCGGTAAAGTAACCGCCGGCAACAAAACCTCCTGGTCACAACCGGCATCAAAGGCCTATCAGGAAGCTACCGGAGACAAGTAGGGCTGGCCGCAAGGCCAGACCTTATTTTTCCAGGAATTCTGTACCATTTTTTCTTTTCCCTACAATTAAATAGAACTATAAACTGACTGCTTGAAATAATCTTATGCTCCATGTATAATCATTCATATATTTATTCAAAAAACGATGAGGTACGCATCTTCTGTTAAAATACTTACCTCATTCGTTCTTCATCCGTCTGCATCGACTTAATATCCACTGAAGCACTGCAGCCATTCCCTTGATAATTTACATCCCTTTTGTTCTGTCTTTGTACGCAGCCATACAGTCTTATCCTTCTTCTCTTATTAACATAATTTCCGAAAGCCCTATACTCATTTCGCCTTCCCTCAAGCTGAACAATACTTCTATTCTCTTCGCCGAATGTGCCGGGAAATCCAAAATAAGCGGTACTGTATCTTCATCGCAGATTACATACTCTTTCGATGATAACTCATTGTCAAGGACAATCTTTAAAGATGAAATGGCTCCGAATCCGGCCTGGCCTGGGAATACTGCAATCCTGTTCAACTCCACCGGTTCCGATGCGGTTAATATGACGGTTACACTTCCTTCTGCCGCCGGTATTTCCTGTTCCATCCCCTCATCATTCCCATATACCGAAATACATCCGTCCACCAGAAACCCGGCATCCCTTCCTGCCGTCTCCGCGCTGAACTTCCCTGTGACATTCACCGTTCCGGCTCCTGAAGGCATCGGCTGGAAAGCTGTCAACGGCCCATTTATGTAAAGCCTTCCCTTTTCTGTAAAACCGGCACGGTCGATATTAACCTTCCTGTTGCCATCAGGCCTGTCGGGAAAGGTATGGGAATGATAGGCTGCCCATAGCTCCGTACCATCCGGCGACCAGGTAAAGCTATGATGACCGGTTCCTGATACATCTTTTCTGTCTTGGGAAGTTAAAACCGGATTTTCCTCCGCTTTTACAAAAGGGCCAAGCGGTTCAGAGGCCACTGCATATCCCACTGAATAGGCAGAACCGGCAAAACAGTTGCCGGAATACGTCAGATAGTAACGGCCACCATGCTTTATCATTTCCGGGCCTTCATTCCAAAGCGGATTCCCTGATTCCAGCTCCCATGCCTGCTCCGGCGTCAAAAGCCGTACCGCTTCACCGTCTGTAGCAAGCATATCCTCCCGCAGCCTGATCCCATATATCTCGCTTCTGCGAATGCCATCCTCGCCCGTATTTTCGGAGCAGTCTCTGGAATAATACAAATATTTGGAACCATCTTCATCTATCAGGACATTGGCGTCAATCGCTGCATAGCCGAAGTCAAAGAAGGGTTCATTCCGTTTATCCAGAAACGGACCATCCGGCCTGTCCGAAATTGCCAGCCCGATTCTAAGGCTTCCCGCCGCATTCCTCGCGGTATAATACATATAATATCTTCCGCCAAAGTATACCACCTCCGGCGCCCAGAAGCTGTCAACACCCCAGCTGCCGCTGCTACGTGTATAACACATTTTCCTGTCTGTCCAATGTACCAGATCCTCTGACCTCCAGCAATAAAATCCGTCCGGTGCTGAGGTACAGTATAAATAATAGCTTCCATCCTGCGTTTTCAGAACAAAGGGGTCTCCGATTCCATGAATCCCCAAATCATTGGAGAAACAGCCTCTGACAGCCTTTCTGAGTGCAAATCCTTCTCCGGCACATCCTTTCATTCCAAATCTCCTCCCCCGTTTCCGCCAGCCTGCTGTTTGTCCTTGGATTCAAGCAGCCTCTCCTGGGTCTTCAGCAGTTCTTTTGCCATAAGAAGAAGATACTGCTGGGTCTCCGGGGCAAGACGGCTGAAAATATCTATAAATTCCTTCTCATACGGTGACGAGAGAAACATCTCGCCCTCACCGGTAATAAACCAGTTTTCATTTACATTAAAGGCTGAACATATTACTTTAACATACTTATCTGCTAAAGGGCGGTTGCCGTTTTCTATCATAGAATAGGCTGTCTGAGTTATTCCCAGATGTTTTGCAAAATCCGTCTGATTGAAGCCCAATTCCTTCCGCACCTCTTTTAAACGGTGAATCATAAAATACCCCCTGTACGCTGACGTAATATTAATTTATCACAAACATCATAAAAAGGCAAGCTATAAAATTCAGGCTGCATTCCGGCTCACCCGCTTGTCTTTATATAATCGCCCCGCAGCGGATTCATATTCCTGTCATTTCCATAATATCCGTTAAGTCATTCTTCTCACTGCCATAAATACGCTCCACTTCTCCAAGAGAATGTATAAAAGCCAGAACCGCCCTTGCTTCCTCCTCGCTCATCTTTTCAATCTGCATAATAACCTTCTGCTTTACTTCTGATCCGCCGCACTTGAGAGTATCATCATTCGCCCAGAAATCAAGAGGAACTCCGAAAAAACCTGACAGCTTCTTCAAAGAAGTCAGCTTCAGCCCCTCATAGCCTTTTTTGTACCAACCGTCGATAGTTGTATACGGAATATTACAGGCTTTCGATAATGTATTTTTATTCAAATGATTCTCTTCCATCAAATAATCCAGTTTTTCCAGGAAATCCAACCCAGGTCACCTCCGTCCACGATGGCATTCTATCATGTCCTGGAGGAAAACGCAAGCAGATAATTACCCTTAATCGTAAATTATAGCTTGCTTAATTACGTTTAAGGGTATATAATAGTATAAAATCTTACCCTTAAGGGTAGAAAGGAGCAGTTCCCATGTTTACAAACCTGAAGACAGTTCTGTATCAAAAAGGAATCTCCCTGAGACAGTACGCACAGTTTCTCGGAGTCAGTGAAAAAACTATTCAGAATAAGCTGAATGGTATCACAGATTTTACATATCCCGAATTCAGAAAAACCTGTATTCTCCTGCTGCCTGAATACAATGCGGATTTTCTGTTTTCGGAAGCATTAAGTCCGCCTCCGGCCTGCTTACCGCAAGACAGAGTAAGCATGAAACGGAAGAGCGGAATCTCTCCCGGAAGTAAAATATCCATCAGACATGTTTCCAGCTCAAATATCACAAAATTAATAAATTAACTTGACTTTATATAAATTTAGTGTTATTCTTTCATCACAAATTTAATAGAGAGGTGATACATATGAACGCAACGATTGTGAAAGAGGCCACAGACATTCTCAAACGCCTGTCACCCGAAAATCAGGCTTACTTCATGACTTTGGTGAGAGTGGCGGAAGCTGCGGAAAAAGGTGCGCGATCCGCTGCTGAAAAACACCTCTGCGAACCGTCCGGCTCCAACGTCGAACCATGATGGAAAGAGGGATAGTTCCCTTATTACTCCATACAACAAAAGTTCCATACATTAAAGGAGGAAACACTATGAAAAAGAAACTTGTAAGCCTGCTTCTTGCCTGTGCTCTCGTTGTTTCAGCGCTGCCCGGATGCGGCAATGCAGACACAACCGCATCTGCAGAAGCAGAAACAGCCGGCACCGACAGCGGAGCGTCCGGCACAGAATCCGCAGACAATTCTGCCGGAACCGAAGGGCAGGAAGATCTCACTTCCCTGCGCGGCAACAAAACACCCACCGAGGACGAAATCCAAAAGGTCAATACCACACTGAATGATACCTATCTCGGAGATGTTTTTGAAGAGGTAATCCCGAATGACTACTCCGCTTATCCCTATAAGGAAGATGTCACTCTGGATATCTGGATGCCCAGCAATTCTATTCTAGCTTCCGTGTGTCCCGACCTGAATGACCAGCGGGTCTTCAAACAGGTAGAAGAACTGACCGGAATCAAGCTCAATTTTATTGTCCCGACTCTGGGAGAAGAAACCACAGATTTTAATCTCATGATTGCCAGCGGTGATTTACCGGACATCATTGTAGATGCCAGCCGTTATACAGGCGGCGTTATGGCCGGAGTAAATGACGGCGCATACCTTGATCTGACAGACCTGATCGACGAATATATGCCCAATTACTCAGCCTGGAGGAATTCAGACGAAGAACGCCGGAAAACCACCGTCTCTGATGAAGGTACCATCGGTGCTGTATATGGTATTGCCCCATATAATGAATGGTGCTGGTTCGGTCTTCTGATTAAGCAGGAAGCCCTTGATAAAACCGGCCTCCCCATTCCTGAAACTGTAGATGAACTGCATGATTTCCTTGTAGCCTGTAAAGATGCCGGTTATTCCCAGCCGCTCAATTACGGTTCCTCTTATGGCCAGATTTTCACCGGAATTATTAACGGTGCCTATGGCGTCTGGGACTGGAATTTTGTAGATGAAAATGGAAAAGTTGGCTGGGGGCCTGCGCAGGAAGGAGCCAAAGAATACCTTACTACCATGCAGAACTGGTATAAAGAAGGTCTGCTCAATACCGACTGGGCCACCGCCGATTTTAATCAGAGGATGGCAGAAGCAATTTCCGACGACTGTGCAGTTATGATGGATTCCCCGGATACCATGTGGGGCTATTGGAAAGAGGACAATGATATTGATTTTGTGGCAGCTCTGAATCCTGTACTGAACAAAGGGGATAAATCTCAGCAGACCTACCGCAACTTTAAGCGTTCCGGCTCCAATGCGGCAATCACAACGCAGTGTAAAAACGTGGAGGCCGCTATGGCCTTTCTGGATTTTGCTTATACAAAAAAAGGCTGGGAAGTTTACAATTTTGGTACCTATGGGGATATACATCTGATTGATGAAAATGGCATGCCCTATTACAATCCTGACGGCCTCATGTATAACGATCCGGATAAACAGCCTCTCAGCAACCTGATTTGGAAATACCGTGTTCATGACTTTGCAGATATTCGTGATGAACATCATTCCAACCCTCTTATGGCTTCTGAGGGAAGCTATTCAGGCGACATCCGCCAGTATTGGACGGAAAATATGGATTCCTCTGTCACTATGCCTCCCGTTACTCTGACCCCGGAGGAAAGTTCACGTGAAGGGGAACTCGGTACCGTCCTTTCCACTATGCGGAACGAATATTTCTCTAAAATTATTATGGGTCAGCTCCCTGTAGACGCTTACGATGAATTTTTGGAAAAGGCCAGGCAGCAGGGTATGGATGAGTTTATCAACATATGGCAGGCAGCGCTGGATCGGTATAATGCAAGATAATAATACTTACCATTAAGCTTCTGCCGCTTTAAGCAGAGAGCACCGCGCTATATAAACCATGCACCTTCGGGTGCATGGCGGCGCTGTTAAACTGAATTTTGATGTGCCGAATATCCGCCGGTCAAAGGCTGTAACTGCTATCAGCCATACTATTTCCGGCTGCTGTTCTGCCAAGCCACAAATGAATTGGAGTCATTTATGAAAACAGTCAAAAACAACCTCTCCGGTTCCACGCGCCCCCGTTTAACCGGAGCTGTATGGAAAAGGGACTTCAGGAAAAACTATTTTGCCTATCTTCTGATCCTTCCTGTCCTTGTCTGGTATCTCGTATTCTGTTACGCTCCCATGTGGGGCATACTGATTTCCTTCAAGGACTATAAGCCGCTTCTGGGCTTTGCCGGCAGCAAATGGGTAGGACTGAAGCATTTCCGGGAATTCCTGACCGGCCCTTACTTCTTCCGTACCGTAAAAAACACTTTTATGCTGAACATATGGGGACTGGGCTTCGGTTTCACAGCTCCTATTCTTCTTTCTCTGCTGCTAAACGAAGTAAAATCCATGAAGTTCAAAAAAGTCGTCCAGACCATAACATATATGCCCCACTTTATTTCCCTTATCGTTATCTGCGGCCTGATACACATTTTTACACAGTCAGGCGGCATCCTGACCCAGCTTGTCAACTGGATTACCGGTACAGAGCATTCATCCCTTCTCGGCTATGCCCAGATGTTCCGGCCGATTTATACTTTTTCCGGCATCTGGCAGAATATTGGCTGGGACAGCATTATATACCTGTCCGCCATGAGTTCCATTGATCCCGGGCTCTATGAAGCTGCAGAAATAGACGGTGCCGGACGTCTTCGGAAAATGTGGCATATCACCCTGCCTCAAATCAGCCCGACCATCATTATATTGTTTATATTTGCTGTTGGAGGCTTGATGGCATCCGGTCATGAGAAAATAATTCTGCTGTACAATTCACTGACGTATGAAACCTCCGACGTCATAGCATCCTATATTTACAGAAGAGGACTCCAGGAAGCCAGCTACAGCTTTGCAACAGCAGTAGGCTTAATCAGTTCTGTCGTTAACTTTATCCTTCTGTGGATGACCAATAAAATTGCCGCTAAATACTCGGAAATCAGCATCTTTTAGGAGGTTTGCAAAGTGAAAACAAAAGAACAAAAGCGTTCGGTGGGTAAATGGACACCATCGAACATCCTGTTTAATATTCTGAATTATGCCTTTCTTACCTTCCTGACCATTATCTGCCTTTATCCTATGCTGCATGTTCTTTTTGCATCAGTAAGCAATCCTACGGAACTGATTGCACATCAGGGGCTGCTTCTGAAGCCAATCGGCTTTACATTAAGCGGATATCAGCTTGTGTTTAAGGATAACAGCATATTAATTGGTTTTCGGAATACTTTTGTATACGTCGGGCTGGGTACTTTGCTGAATATGGCTTTTACTATTATGGGAGCATATACTCTGTCCAGAAAGGGATTACTGTTGAAGCGTCCCATTATGATTTTTATTACCATCACTATGTTTTTCGGCGGAGGACTGATTCCCTGGTTTCTTATGATGAAAAACCTGGGGCTTTACAACAATGTCCTTGCTATGGTCCTGCCTACCGCCCTTAATACATGGAACATGATTATATTAAGGACCGGCTTCCAGTCACTTCCCTATGATTTGGAAGAGGCTGCTGTTATCGATGGAGCATCTCAGGCCAAGATACTGACTAATGTCATTCTGCCGCTGTCCAAACCGGTTCTTGCAGTTATATTCCTATATTATATGGTAGGCAACTGGAATTCCTGGTTCAATGCGATGGTGCTTCTCAAGGACAGGGATCTGTACCCTCTCCAGCTGCTATTGAAGGAAATCCTGGTAATGAACGATTCCACCATGTCTTCCGTAGGCAGTGCCGGAGGCGTTTCCATCAACAGTGTCCAGGGTGCTACCGCTTATCGTGAACTGGTAAAATATTGTGTTACGGTTATCGTAACCGCACCCATTTTATGTATCTATCCGTTCCTCCAGAAATACTTTGTCAAAGGTGTATTTGTCGGTTCAATCAAAGGTTAAAGACATACAAAAAGCCCCTGTAATAAAACAGGAAAAGTAACTGTTGCATAATTATCTGCACAGCTACCGGGAAGCATTCCAATCTTCCTCCTGTTTCTATTACAAGGGCATTATCTCAGAAATCGCCGGCCACTTTTTATCTGAACACTTTCTTACATTTTAATTATTCACATCTTCTCTTTAACTTTTCGCCATATTCTCTGACACATTCACAGGTCTGCTCAATCATTCCTTCCGTATGTGCAGCAGAGACAAACATCGCCTCAAACTGAGACGGCGCTACATATATTCCATGCTCCAGCATCCAGCTGAAATATTCAGCAAAGGCCGCCGTATCAGCAGTAAGCACACTCTTATAGTCCCGTACTTTTTCTTCTGTAAAAAAAGGAGACAGCAGAGAACCAACACGGTTTACCATAAGCCCAATGTCTCGGTATGCCTTTTCCAGCCGGGCCGCAGCTCTGTCGATCTCATTGTAAATTTCAGGATGCGCCATTAATATCTTCAAAGTTTCGATTCCGGCAGTTACCGCAATCGGATTCCCTGATAATGTGCCCGCCTGATATACACTGCCGCAGGGTGCAACGCAGGACATAACATCCCTGCGCCCGCCATAGGCAGCCAGCGGCATGCCTCCGCCTACTATTTTCCCAAAGGTAGAAAGATCCGGACGCACTCCATAATATCCCTGCGCACCATCCAGCCCCAAACGGAACCCGGTAATCACCTCGTCAAAAATAAGAAGCGAACCATTCTCATCAGCGATATCTCTCAAAAATTCCAGGAATCCATCCTCCGGAGGAACTACCCCCATATTGGCCGCAACCGGCTCCACCACTATGCAGGCAACCTCTCCACTATTCTCTTCCATCAGTCTTCGCACGGATTCCCTGTCATTATAATCCGCCAATAACGTAGCCGCTGCATAACCCGCAGGAACTCCTGCGCTATCCGGTATGGATCCGGTCATCAGTCCTGAGCCGGCTTTGACAAGCAGCCCATCCGAATGTCCATGATAGCAGCCGATAAATTTTATTATTTTTTCACGTCCGGTGAATCCCCTGGCCACACGGACAGCGCTCATAACCGCTTCCGTTCCGGAATTGACAAGTCTCATCATTTCCATGGATGGGACACACTTCTGAACCAGTTCGGCAAGCAGTACTTCTTTTTCCGTAGGTGCTCCAAATGTAAGTCCGTTTTCACACGCCTTCTGTACTGCTTCAATAACAGACGGATAAGCATGTCCCAGAATTCCCGGCCCCCAGGAACATACATAGTCCAGATAACGGTTTCCATCTGCATCGTACAAGTAGGCGCCCTTGGCTTTCTCTACAAAAAAGGGCGTCCTCCCAACACTGCGGAAAGCCCGCACCGGGCTGTTAACACCTCCAGGCATCAGCTTTGATGCACGCTCAAACAATTCCTGTGATCTTGTCACTTTTATTTCCGCCTTTCCTCTTCCAGCCATCCTGCCATATCCAAAGCATGGTAGGTGATAATAACTTTAGCCCCGGCCCGTTTCATTGCCGTAAGGTTCTCAGTCACAATGCGTCTTTCGTCAATCCAGCCGTTTGCCGCAGCCGCCTTTACCATAGAATATTCCCCGCTTACATTGTATACCGCCAGGGGCATGTCAAAGGTCAGCGCCGCTTCCTTCAATACATCCAGATAGGCCAGACCAGGTTTGACCATTACTATGTCGGCACCTTCCTCAATGTCGGAAGCGATTTCCCTGACAGCCTCCTGACCATTGGCAAAATCCATCTGGTAGCTCTTCCTGTCCCCAAAGCCTGGCGCTGAATGAGCCGCATCCCTGAACGGACCATAATAAGCAGATGCAAACTTGGCGCTGTATGCCATAATCGGAATCCCTTCAAAACCATTCAGATCCAAAGCATCCCTGATTGCTTCAACACGACCGTCCATCATATCCGAAGGCGCTATCATATCCGCTCCGGCTTCTGCAAGGCTCACAGACATCCGACATAACAACGGAAGTGTTTCGTCATTGATTATCTGCCCATCCCTGACCACGCCGCAATGGCCATGGGAGGTATATTCACACAGACATACATCAACGATGCAATAGATTTCAGGATAATTTTTCTTGATATAGGAAACAGCACGCTGGGTAATACCATCCTTTGCATAAGCCTGTGTCCCCATCTCGTCTTTACAGGCCGGTATTCCAAACAAAAGGACGCCGGAAATTCCGCTCTCCTTCACTTTGTCCATAATTTCATTCAGCCGATCTATAGAGTACTGATAAACACCCGGCATAGAGTCTACCGGATTTTTAATGTTTTCTCCCTCAATTACAAATATCGGATAAATTAAGTCCGCCGGATGCAGCCTTGTTTCCCGCATCATGGAACGTATTGTCTCATTTTTACGAAGTCTTCTGAATCTTTGCATACCCTGCTCCATTCCGCCGCCCTGATCGGCGGCAATCTTTCCTTTCTATTGTCAGGCTGACTGGCTAAACCTGACCTTTATCTAACAGAAGCTTTTACGGATTTCGACCGCCCGCTGCAGATTTCAATACACAGCGAACCAGTCCCTCTATTGTAAACTCCTCTGCAACGAGTGTATCACCTGTAGTCCGATTCTGCAATTCCATTTCTTTGAGCCTGGCTGCGCATCTTTCCCCAATACAGGCAAGCTTTACACGTTCAGGGAGCAAAACCCCCTCTTCACGCAGCCCTTCAAAAAATGTTTCAACACCGGATGCGCTGCCAAACAGCAGATAATCCGTTTCCGCCGCCATCCTGACCGCATTTTTCCGTTTCTCCGGATCAATCCTTAGGGAATATAAAGCGAAATCAGTAAATTCCCGCCCCGCTTGTAACAACCGCTCAGTCAGGGCAGGACTTCCTTTTTCCGCCCGGCACAAAAGTATACGTTCAGAGGGAGCTGTTTTCTCCGCAAGCGCAATTCCCAGGTGTTCCGCATCAAAAATCTCCGGACAAATATCCGGATAAAAACCATATTCCTCCAGCTTCTTTCCCGTCCCGGGCCCGATAACGGCAATCCTCATTCCCATAAGCGTACGCAAATCCCTTTGTTCCTGCCGCAGCTTATCAAAAAAATGCATCACACCGTTCGGACTTGTAAAACAAAGCCAGTCAAATTCAGCAAAATCCGGCAATTCCTTTTCCGTTGACACCGCCTTCAGAAAACCGCAGTCTGTTACACAGGCGCCTTTCTCCCGCAGGGCAGCCGCCAATCGGCCGGAAAAGCCTTCCGTACCCGTAACACCGATATGCAGTCCCTGCAATTCTCCTGATGAGAATGAGGGTTCTTGCGGCATAAGATCCAGCGCTGCCACTTCTCCTATCACAATAACTGCGGGAGGTTTCAGTCCGGCCTCTGCGGCTGTCTTTGCTATCGTACCCAAAGTGGCTCTGACGCTCCTCTGCCTTATGGTAGCCCCTTCCATAATTACGGCAGCCGGAGTCTCCGGACTTTTTCCTGCTTCCATCAGCTTTAATGCCAGTTCCTCCAGATGGTGCATCCCCATCAGAACCACCAGCGTTCCCTGAAGCTGTGCCAGCGCTTTGTAATCCACCTGTGTCAGCGCTTCTTTTTTTCCTTCACTGTTTATGGCTGATGCGGTAAGAATGGTCACCATTCTGCTGCACTGCCTGTGCGTAACAGGAATTCCCGCTGCTGCAGGAGCAGCAATCGCGGATGTAATACCTGGTATCTCCTCACATGGGATCCCCTCATCCTTGAGAACCAGCATTTCCTCTCCGCCTCTTCCAAATACATAAGGATCGCCGCCCTTGAGCCGCACCACATATTTTCCTTCCCTGGCCTTTTCCACAAGAAGTTCATTTATATCCTCCTGCGGCATGGCTTTTCCGCCGTAACGCTTTCCTACATTTATCTTTTCACAGCCGACAGGAGTCAGCTCCAGAAGCTCCTGTGCGGCAAGACTGTCATAAAGAACCGCGTCACACTGCCGCAGACAATTCAGACCTTTTAAGGTAAGCAGCTCCGGATCGCCGCATCCGGCGCCCACCAGGCTTACCTTCCCTGTTTTTCTATCCGCCGGCACATTATCTGCCAATTCCTTATCCTTTGTTTTTTTTTCTATTGATTTTTTTTCTATTGATTTCTTTTCTATTGTTTTTTTCCCCATTGGTTTCTTTTCCATCAGACATTCCCCCGCGCCTGGGCAGAAAGAACATCGGCCAGGGCATACCGCTCTTCCACTCCCCATTCTCCCCGGCTTTCTTTCCCTCCGTACATTACAGTGAGAAGAATCTTTTCTTTTTCTATCCCGGCCGGTTCAATTACGCTGTATGCCGCCGCAGGCTGGCTGCAGTCCGCCTGCAGCACTTCCAGTACCTTCCTTTCCGTTTCAAAGGACAGGAGTGTTTTCCTGTGGCTGAGCTTCTCCACCATTTCCCGATACTCCCAGTCCGCCCTGCCTTCTACGGCAATAATTCCCTGACACGCCGCAGGAAGAAATACTTCCGGATCAAGAGGCTGAAAAACAAAATGTTCTTTTTCCCGTTCTATAATTCCTAACCGGTCCAAACCGGCTTTAGCCAGTATAATTCCGTCATACTCTCCCTTCGCCAGTTTGGCAAGCCTCGTTTCCACGTTTCCTCGGATCAGCTTCACCTGTGCACCCGGCCACAGTTTTTCCACATACAGTCTGCGTCTGAGACTTCCAGTTCCAATGACAGGCGCCTTCGGAAGCTTATTTTTAACCTGCACCAGGACATCTCTGGCATCCGCCCGTTCCGGCACAGCCAGAATTTCAAGTCCCTCTGCCAGGCGCTGAGGCAAATCTTTAGCGCTATGTACTGCCAGATCTATCCGTTTTTCCAACAGAGCGGTTTCGAATTCAGAAACAAATAATCCCTTATCACCAATTTCACCCAGCGGTTTGTCAAGAATCTTATCTCCCCTGGTTTTTATAATTACCGTTTCCGTCTCCACTCCCGGCCAGCAGGCGCGCAGGGCCTCTGCCACAAGCGTGGTCTGCACCAGAGCAAGCTTACTTCCCCGCGTACCGATTCTTATTTTTGTCATTCCTTTTCCTCCGCCCAATATCCGCGCCGCTCCGCCAGAAGCTGATCCATATATGCTTCTACTTGTTCTTCCTTCACCTGAAATGCCTTTTCCCTGCAGAAAACAAACAGCTTTTCCAGACACGCCGCACGTTCCTTTTGATCCACAACCTCCGAAAGTACCCGTTCCCTCAGGCCTCCCAGTATTTCTATGGTATTCCCCAGTCCCTCCGGTAATTCCTTCTCCACTTTTTTTCTTATAAAAGAAGCGGCGGCTGGACATTTCCCGTCTGAAGAAATACCTACGGTAAGCGCTCCTTCCTGAACAAGCGCAGGAAAAAAGAAGGTACATTTTTCCCTGTCATCCACCACATTTACAGGTATCTGCCTTTCCCTGCACCACTGCGCCGCCCAGGCATTTACGTCTTCCCGGTCTGTTGCCGCAATAACAAAGCATGCCCCTTCCATATCCTCCCTGCAAGCTTCCCTGTATATGAGCGTAAGCTGATCCGACCCCTGCGCCAGACTCTCAATACGCCCACAGATCACCGGAGCGATGCAGATCAGGCGTGGGCCAAAGGGAAGCAGCTTTTCCACTTTCCTTGCTGCCACCTGTCCGCCTCCAAGTACAACGCCTTTTTTATCTTCAATCTCCATAAAAAACGGAAAATACCCCATCGCTCCCTCCTTCTGCCGTCAGTACCGACATCAATTCCGCCCTTCCTGCGCTTTTCCAAAGGCCTCCAGCACTGCCTGAAAGGAATCGGAATCAAGATTATCTCTCAGGAAAAAAAGTATTTTGTCCAGACCGCAGCCTGCAAAGCTTTCCTTCCATTTATTCAGCTGCCCTGCCGCTTCATGGAACGCCAGTGTCTTGTATAGCGTTTCCAGTTCTTCACTCATAAGTTCTCCGGCATCCGCAATCGCCTGCTGCTTGCGCAGGTTATTCCGGCCTGCCAGTTCCCTGAAATCATCAATAGCAATCAAACGGCAGCCCGGAAGCGCACTTATTTCCCGGTCAATGTCCGCAGGCACCGCAATATCTATAAAAAGCCGTTCACGGCCATCCTTCAGTAATTCTGCGGCCTTTCCTGCGGTAATCGTGTAATGCGGGCTTTCCGTAGAGGATATAACCACATCCGCCTGCTCCAGAAAACGGTACCTATCCCCATAATCCACCACAGTAAGATTGCTGCGTTCCCTGTCCGTTACACTGTGATTCCTTTTTGTGGCATAAACATGGATACTCCCTCTGTCAAGCAGATTTTTGAGGATGATACTTCCCATTTTCCCGCTACCGCCTATTAACAGAACCCGAAGCCCTTCTTCCCGGCCGCTCTGTGCGCCTTCTTCCCTCATTATTGCATTTTCCGTCCGAAATACTTCATTGGAAACCAAAGTTGCAATGGATACAGAGGATTTGGAGATGTCCGTTTCTGTTTTTATTTTTTTTGCACAGGCCAAAGCCCCCTGAAAAGCCGTATTCAGCTCATATCCTGTCCTGTGTTCCTCACAGGAAAAAAGATAGGCCTGCCTGACCTGACCTAAAATTTCATCCTCCCCCAGCACCATGGAATCCATACCGCAGGTAACTCTGTACAGATGCTCCAACGCCTTCTTCCCCTGAAAACGTTTTGCTATCCGGCGAAGCTCTGTCTCCTCCATACCGCTTTTCTCCGCCAGCAGCCTTTCCAATACCGGAAAAAGCGATTCTTTTCCGGTGGCATAAATCTCCGTCCGATTACAGGTTGCAAGCAGTACCGCCTGCTCAGCCTGCTCCAGAAGCTGTTTCTTTTCCTCCTGGGTAAATACGAAAATCCGGCGTATCTCCTCCGGCGCAGATTTAAAGCTGATACTGATACATTCCATTTCCTTCTCCGTTTCGCCGAATATACGGCCAAGTATTTTTTCTCAAAAAGGAGCGGAATATTCCGCCCCTTCCCAGTTTTTTCTTCAGCTCCTGTTTTAGCAGGTAGCTCCGCCCTTTAAATGCAGCTGAGCTCCGATTATTTCATCCTTCCTGGAAAGGATTTCATCTCCCAGCAGCTGGGCCTCTACTTCAGCAAAGCCGATTCTGTTTACCGTATCCGCAAAGCGTTCCCCGGTCTTTCCCTGCTCCCTGAAAAGCAGGATTGCCTTTTCCAGTACGGCCAAAACCTCTTCCTCACCTGTGAATACCTTCGACAATGCCTTGCCATGCGCAGTTTTCTTTCCCCAGCGTCCGCCGATATATACCTTATAACCATAGATACCATCGTCCACTGCCTTGAATGGACATTTTCCAACACAGCGTCCGCAGTTGTTACATTTTTCTTTGTCTATAATCAGCTTGCCGTCCACAACTCTGGCCGCTTCCATAGGACAAATATCCTCCACCTGGCATTTCCCGCATCCGCGGCAGATATCTACATTATAAGAGGGAATCCGCTGTCCTACAATACCAAAATCGTTCAAATCAGGTTTTACACAATTATTCGGGCATCCTCCGACAGCAATTTTAAATTTATGGGGCAGCTTTACCTCATGATAGCCATGGTAAAAGCGCTCATGTATTTTCTCTGACAATGAATAGGAATCCAGCTGTCCATACTGGCAGGTGGTGCCTTTGCAGGATACAACGGGACGTACCTTTGAGCCTGTTCCGCCCGTTTCCAGACCGCCTTCCGCCAGGAAATCCCGAAGCTCATCCAGCTTATCATAAGGCACTCCGACAATTTCCATGGTAAGTCTGGTAGTCATAACTACATCTCCGCTGCCGTACCTGGCTGCCGCATCCGCAATTCTTCGGTTTTCCTCTGCGGTAACTTTACCATTTCTGGTAATCACACGCACATTGAAATTATCGGTTCCTTTGTTATGCAGACACCCCAGGGCTTTCACGCGGGTGATTTCTTCCGGAGAAACCGTTACCTGTCCCGCCGCATTTCCTGTCCTGATTACATTAAAGAAGGATGAGCCTTCCAGCACCCTGGTATTGGTATAGCCATAGTGCTTCATCCTGTTCTGAAGCAGGTAGGCACGTTTGCCCTTTGCACATACAAGCAGAAGCTTTTCATCTTTTCCTAATCCCGGGATTTCTCCCCGAGGGTTGGCAAGCACCTGAGCATCAACAGCAGTCAGGTCCACATAGGTCACTCCGGGTATGGTGGGACCGGCGGGATTTACATCTATGATCCTGTAATCATCCGCCGCACCGGCCATATATTCAGCAGGCGTAAAGCTGTCCATAACACCATTCATTTTATTCAGCAGGATCTGTACCGCCGCCGTAAAGGGATGGATAGCTGTGGAGAACGGAGGTGCGTAGGCCAAATCCAGAGAGGTCATCTGCTCCAGCGTTCCTCCAAAGGTGATCGCCATGACAGCGATATCCGTCATCTTATCCACCGCTCCCGGCCCCAATACCTGAAGTCCCAGCAGTCTGCGGCTCTTCCTGTCCGCAATCAGCTTAACTGCAAAAAATGAGGAATCCGGATAATAGTGAGCCTTATCATCTGTCACTGACAGCACGGTCTCCACATCATAACCGGCCGCCTTAGCCGCTTCCTCCGTCAGGCCGGTACGTCCACCGTTCAGCCCGGGAAGCTTGACTACGCCTGTTCCCAAAACCCCGGGATAGCTTACCTCTTCACCATTTAACGCAAGCGCCAGCGTACGCCCCTCCATATTGGCGGAGGAACCCATAGGAGACCACTGCCTTGCGCCGGTCAGCCGGTTTGTCACCATAGCACAGTCCCCTGCCGCATATACATCCGGGACATTAGTGCGCAGCTTTTCGTCTACCAGAATCGTTCCCTTGAACATTTCAATTCCGGTATCCTGCAAAAATCCGGTATTAGGCCGGATGCCAATGGAAAGTATCACCATATCGGCAGGCAGATGCCCTTTATCGGTCTGAACGCCTTCTGCTTTCAGCGTTCCGGTGATTCCTTCCAGTTTAGTGGAGGTAAGCACCCTGATTCCTTTTTTGGCAAGGTGGCGCACCGCATAATCCGCCATTTCAGGATCAAAACCCGGCATAATCTGGGGCGCCATATCCATTACCGTCACGCTTACTCCCTGCGCGAGAAGGTTTTCCGCAACCTCCAGACCGATAAATCCGCCGCCTACAACCACTGCCTTTTTTACCTGATTGGCCTTCATATATTCTCTGGATTCAATTGCATCATCCGGTGTACGCATGGTAAATACTCCCGGAAGATTTACTCCTATGAACGGAGGTACTATGGAAGAAGCGCCTGAAGCAATAACGCATGCATCATATGTATAAATTTCCTCGCCGCCTGTACGTAGATTCCGGACCACCGCCTTCTTTTCTTTTACATCCAGCCTTGTTACTTCCCGCTCTGTCTGTACAAGCGCGCCTGTGAGTGCTGAAAATTTTGCCGGTGTATTAACAATAAGCTGATCCTTTCCTTCAATCAGCTCTCCGACATAATAAGGCAGACCACAGCCTGCATAAGAAATATCCTTTCCTTTGGTAACAATCGTAACTTTCGCATCCGGCATTACTCTTTTTGCCTTTGCCGCCACTTTGGTTCCGGCAGCAACTCCGCCGATAACTAGTAAATTCATGCTGATTTTCTCCCCGTTGTATCTTTTTTATGTATTCTCAGTTATGAGTTTATGCGGCGAATTATGCCATCGGTTTTCGGCCGCACTATTTTAATAATAAAGGATTGACTGGATAATGTAAAATAATATATTTATTGGTATTCATAATAATTTTTTATCAATTATCCCTGCTGTTCACTCTTTCTGCATCTTATTTAAATTGGATGTTGAATAAGGCTGTCCGGAATAGTAAACTAACGTTAGGAGTTTTAAATTACAAAATTGTACGACAGGAGAAAAAGAAAATGAAATACGATTTTACTTCAATTATTGACAGGCAGGGGAAGGATTCCATCGCCGTAGACATTATTCCGTTCCCGGATGCCAAAGTACAGGAGGGCTTTTCCAAAATCCCCATGTGGGTGGCCGATATGAATTATGCCACAGTCCCCACCATCCAGGATGCAATTATTGAGCGTACAAAGCACCCTGCCTTCGGTTATTTTGATCCAAGAGAAGAATATTATGAAAGAATTATAGAATGGCAAAACAAAAGAAATGGCGTGGAAGGCCTTACAAAAGACGCTATTGGCTATGAAAACGGCGTCCTTGGCTGCGTTTGTGCAGCCGCACAGGCATTTACGGCTCCCGGTGAAGCAGTGCTGCTCCATGCGCCCACATATGTCGGCTTTACCGGCGCCCTGGAAAGCAACGGCCGCAAAATCATCCACAGTGACCTCGTCCGTGACGAAGAAGGCATCTGGCGTATGGATTATGAAGACATGGATAAAAAGCTGAAGCAGTATCATATTCATTTTGCCGTATTCTGCTCTCCCCATAATCCCTGCGGACGTGTATGGACCCGTGAGGAAATTGAAAAAGCAATGGACGTTTATGCAAGAAATAACTGCGTTGTTGTCTCCGATGAAATATGGTCTGATTTGACCCTGGAGGGATATCAGCATATTCCAACACAATCTGTATCCGAGGATGCAAGAAACAGAACCATTGCTGTATATGCTCCTTCCAAAACCTTCAACCTTGCCGGGCTGATCGGCTCCTACCATATTATTTATAATCCATACCTGCGCGATCGGGTCAAAAAGCAATCGGAGCTGTCCCACTACAACAGCATGAATGTTCTCTCCATGCACGCCCTAATCGGCGCTTACCAGCCGGAAGGGTATGAATGGGTGGACGAACTGCGTCAGGTACTCACTGAAAATGTGGATTATGCTTACCATTATATATGTGAACATTTTAAAGGTGTCGAACTCGCCAGGCCGCAGGGAACCTATATGTTATATCTGGATTGTGAAAAATGGTGTGAAGAGCATCATAAATCCATGGATGAGCTTATCAGAGCGGGTATCAGCGTCGGCGTTATCTGGCAGGACGGACGGCCCTTTCACAGGCCTTATGCAATCCGTATAAATCTTGCAGTCCCGCATTCTCTTGTTGTGGAAGCTATGGATCGGCTGGATAAGTATGTATTTAACAAAGGCTGAGTCCCTAAAAGGCACAGGCCGGCGCATTTCTGCTGCCGGCCTGTACTGACAATCCATTTATTCTTCAATCCAAATCACATTTACGGAATGCGCTTTCAAGGCAATCTCCATTCCCATTCTGAACGCTCCGGCCTCTGATTCTTCAATCCGTACCTCTTCGTGCCCCATATCATTGTAGGATTCCGTACTGTTTCCGCTGATGGTAAACAGCTTCACGTTTCCTTTGGCAGAATGAAAATTCAAAGATAACGTAAGCGATTCTTCCGGTTCCTTATTCACAGCCGCAATCGCAAGCCCTGGCCTGTCGGACCATTTTGTTGCCACAATATCCAGAGCATCAACCGAAAGCTCACGGCCATCCTTGGCTTTTACTTTCATGGACGGCGTTTCCTTCGACCAGGTATCCAGGACAATATCTCCCAGATAGTTCACATACAAATCAAACACATGATAAGTTGAACGAAGGACAATACCCTCAGGACAGGTATATATACAGCCTCTGGTATTTACCACCGGAGCAAAATTAGCCATTCCCACAATATCGCAGTTCCGGTTCAGTTCATTTAAGAAACAGGCTGTAAATACGGCATCCGCCATGGTATATTTCGTATTATCATCGTTTTTATCCCTGGGATACAGATATTCTTCCCTGGTTACCCCCTGTTTGATGGTATGGACATTTGGGTGATACCAGCCTCTTAAGTTCCACTCATCAAAAGCGATCTTAATCTTCTTATCCAGCTTCATCGCCGTCAACAGGCCGCGGACCTCATCAATGGAATGTCCGAGCCGGTCCGTGTAAGCCATTACCTGTTCATAATTGGCATAATCGTTCGTCTGATGGATACCGTCCCAGTATTCATGAATGGAAATCCAATCCAGAAATTCACCGCAGTTTTCAAGAAGCTCAATATTCCAGTGAATATCAGTCAAAGCCGCTGCCGTCAGTTCGGTAGTGGGATCTACATGCTTGATCATTTTTGCAGCTTCTTTTACAAGCCTTCCCCATTCGGAAGCTGTTTTCGCACCGATTTCCCAGAAACCGTAATTCTCGTTGCCGATACTCCAGTATTTAACCTTATGAGGCTGCTCATAGCCGTTTTCAATACGCCATTTCGCATATTTCCCCTCATTTTCCAGATTGCAGTACTCCACCCAGTCGCTCATTTCCTCTGCGGTGCCCGTGCCTGCATTTGTACAAATGTAAGGTTCACAGCCTGTTTTCCGGCACAGCTTTATGTATTCATCCGTACCGAAGGAGTTCGGATCCTCCACACGCCAGGCTTTGTCAAAAAAAGGCTGCCTTTCTTTTCCCACCGCGTCCTTCCAGTGGTAGGAGGATACAAAACAGCCTCCCGGCCAGCGCAGAATGGGCATTTTAATCCGCCGCATTGCCTCCAGCACATCTGTCCTGAAGCCATCTTCATCCGCGAACGGAGACTGGGGATCATAGACACCGCCGTAAATCTGGCGATGGAAATGTTCAATAAACTGTCCGTAAAGCATGGGGCTTCGCCGGCCTATTTCACGGTCGGGATTCAGAAATACCTTCATAAAATTCTCTCCTTCCTGCTGTGTGCGTCAGCCCGGCATCCGATTTTCCAGTGAGGACGAAATGTCTCTCCGCAACAGTTCCAGCGCCTTATCCAGGTCTTTATCCTGCAGCGCCCTGTAAATTCCCACATGCGGCTCTTCATCAAAGCAGTCATCCATACTCTGCTTTTTATTCCAGGAAAACTGGGCATAAATCCTTTTCTGGATGCCAAGGCTTTCCTTCAGGAATTTCATCAGAAGCTGATTGTCCGCATAGGATGCCAGAAGCAAATGGAATTGTTCATTATCCTCCCAAACCCTCCATACATCCACAGGCTCCAGCTGCATCCGCGCCGTATTATCTATATGGGCCTTGATATCAGGCAGATGATACTGGATAATATTGTCGAAACCGGCCTTCAGGGCTTCCGTTTCCAAAATACAGCGTAGCTTCGTAATATCTCTGGCGTCCTTTTCCTTCATTTTTACTACCACGTAGCCGTAGCGGGGAACATTGCGCAGCACTCCTTCGCTGCACAATTTAATCAGCGCCTCCCTTACCGGCGCCTTGCTGACGCCAAACAGCTCAACGAGCCTCTTTTCATTCAGCACCTGCTCCTCTTCCGACGCATTTTTAATAATGAGTTCAAGAATTTCATCATGGATTTTTTCGGATAAAAGTTCTTTCTTCTCCGTTGTAAAATTTATGTCTTCTGCCAGCTGCATAGTCATCTTCCTTTCCTTATATTAATCATATCAGTAATATTTCTAACATTATCATATCTGCTTTTTCATAATTTTTCAAGTTCTTTCAACAATTTTTCTGCGGAATTAAGCATATATGATGGCCGCAGCTAACCAACCGGAGAAGAAGCAGCGGCAGAAGCCCTGGTTGGAAATGCCTGTAGCTTATATGCTGCACCAGCATAAAAATTGCCGGCTCTCCTGAAATGG
Source organism: Clostridium sp. KLE 1755 (assembly GCF_000466465.2). Taxonomy (NCBI): domain Bacteria; kingdom Bacillati; phylum Bacillota; class Clostridia; order Eubacteriales; family Clostridiaceae; genus Clostridium; species Clostridium sp. KLE 1755. The sequence continues at coordinate 106,620 of NZ_KE992782.1, read as the reverse complement.
AATGCCGGCAGCTGTAATAAGATATATTTTTTCAGCTGTGATAGAACCGAACAGCTACATAGTACCAGTGTAATGGATTTCGATGGGAGAATTTCGATGAGCAATCTTCCATGAGGGATTATCCATGAACGGTTTTCTGCTGGAATCACTGGCTGGATATTATGTGCCTCAAATGGCGCCGTCTGCTCCTGGGGTTGCGTCAGTTTTCTCCAAACGCCTCCTGCTGATTTCCAGGTACTCCTCCCTCATCTCCAGCCCGATGAATTTTCTGCCCAGCCTTTTGGCTGCCACTCCTGTGGTTCCGGAGCCGCAGAAGGGATCCATAACAAGCATTCCTTCCGCCGTGGATGCGAGCACAATTCTTTCAAGCAGGTATTCAGGCTTCTGGGTGGGATGCTTTCCTTCTTTTTTTTCCGTGGATTTGGTCAGGCTCCCGGTCCAGACATCCTTCATCTGCTTGCCGCCGTTTACCTCCTTCATCAGCTCATAATTGAAAAGGTGATGGGATTTCCGATCCGCCTTCTGCGCCCAGAGAATGGTTTCCGTGGAATGAGTGAAGCAGCGGCAGGCCAGATTCGGCGGCGGATTGGTTTTCTGCCAGGTGATGTTGTTGATGATTTTATAACCCTCCTGCTCCAGGGCCATGCCGATGGAATAAATATTATGGAGCGTTCCTGAAATCCAGATGGTACCGTCCGGCTTCAGCACCTTTTTGCACAGGCGCAGCCACCTGCGGTTAAAGGCATGCTTGGAGCCGCAGTCCATTCCCTGATCCCATTCCCCCTTATTCACCGAAACCATTTTCCCGCCCTGACAGGTAACACCGTCGTTGCTTAAAAAATACGGGGGATCAGCAAAAATCATATCCACGCTTTCCGGTTCCATTTTCAGCAGCAGCCGGAAGCTGTCTCCCAGATAGAGCTGTTCATTTTCTGTTTCATAATATGGCTTTTGCCTGGTATGCAGTAATTTTTCCATGTACCTGTCCTAATAGTTTGTTATAATAATCTCTTCTCCCACACGTTTGCTTGCATCGGAGTTGATGTTGCGTTTCACCTGTACCACTTCCTTTGTAAATCCCTCGTACAATTCATTGATAAAAACCGTGTTGTGATTCGTCAGCATGCAGCTGCAGCCTCTTTCCGTAAGTTCACGGAACAGCCGGGCCAGCCTTTCATGGCTCTCCACGTCAAAACCTTCCTTGGTATAGGATTCAAAGGAGGATGGATTCAGCGGCGCATAGGGACTGTCAAAGAACACAAAATCCCCCTGCTCTGCATCCCTGCAGGACTCCTCAAAATCTCCCTGTAAAATCGTGACATTCTGCAGGTATTCTGAAACCTCCCGTATATTTTCCGGGCTGCAGGATTTCGCCTTGCTGTTATTGAAGGGGACGTTGAACAGGCCTTTTTCATTGACACGGTAAAGGCCGTTAAAGCAGTGTTTGTTTATATAGAGAAACAGGGCGGCAAGCTCCACATCATATTCACCCTTCATCATTTTTTCATTATATGCGGCCCTCTTTGCGTAATAAAAAACCTTCCGGTCCGTCTCCGCTTCCCCGTCCAGCTGTTCCACCGCATCAATTATGGCTTCAGGGCTTAGCTTAATCTGTCTGTATAAATTCACAAGAGAACCGTTGATATCATTAATGACAGCACATTCAGGGCAAAGAGCGAACAAAACCGCTCCTCCCCCTACAAAAGGCTCATAATAGGTATGATAATTTTCTGGCAGCCTTGCGCTGATCTGCGGCAGCAGCTGCCGTTTACCGCCCGCCCATTTGATGAACGGCGCGATGGGTGATATATTCATGCTGTATTCCTTCGCTTCTCCTGCGTACCTTCTGTTTTCCGGCGCGTTCCGGGCAGATGCCGTTTGCGCGCCTTTTTATTATAGAAGAAAGCCGGAAAAATAACAACCCAAATCATAACGTTTGCTTCATCGTTTGCTTCCGCTCCCAAGTCATAGCATATGCTACATCGTTTGCTTGGATGTTTGCTTCCTGTAACGGTTCGCTGTAATGGTTCACTGTAACGGTTCAGGCAATGGAACGGTTACCGCCTCTTCCTTATGTGTATTCTTTGGGTTTCTTCCATATCGCTTCACAGCCTGCGCAGCCGTTCCATCCAGTAAAAATAGCTGCATGCCAGAATTAAATCAGCTCCTATCCAGGCACAGACCTCTCCATAAAAAACTCCCGACTGCCCGATCAGCGGCGGCAGCAGCAGGGCGCAGCCGGTACGCATCACCAGCTGGGCAATGCTGGATACCATAGGCAGCACCGAATTTCCCAGCCCCTGGATACAGGAACGGATTATATATAAAATGTAAAGTAGAGGGAAAAACAGGGCCAGCACCTGAAGAAAGTGATATCCGATTTCCATCGCCGCCGCTGCCGCCGCACCGTCCCCGGTCAGGAAACAGCCAAGAACCGGCCTGCCGAAAAGGATCATAACTGCCGACATAATAAGCGCTGTCGCCGTCCCGATGAGGCCGGCTGCCTTAAGACCCCTGCCGATTCTGTCAAATCTGGCGGCTCCCAGATTCTGTCCCGCATAAGTGGACATGGCATATCCGTAGGAGGAGGCCGCAATCTCCAGCAGCCCGTACAGCTTATTGGCAGCCGTATAGCCTGCGATGAAAACAACACCAAAGCCATTGATAACTGACTGGACAATTAATCCGCCCAATGCCGTTATCATATTCTGAAGCCCCATGGGAAGTCCCAGTTTCAGCTGTTCCTTCAGCATAGTGCGGTCAGGCCGGCATGTTTCCTGTTTCAGGGAAAGCAGGCTTTGCTCTCCGGAGAGCAGACCGCTTCCCTGCAGCTTTATAAAGCAAAAGAGGGCCGCAAGGACCTGAGACAGCACCGTTGCAAAGGCTGCACCGGGGATTCCCAGATGAAATCCAAATACGAAAAGAATGTCCAGCACTATATTGCAGAAGGAGGAAACGGTCATCGCCTGCAGTGGTGTTTTGCTGTTTCCCACCGCACGTAGTATGGCAGCGAGAAGATTATAGGCAAAGGCTACCGGCAGGCTTCCATAAAGAATCCTCAGGTAGCCAAGAGACAGTCCCATGATTTCCTCAGGCGTATGCAGCAGCACCAGAACAGGCCTGAGCATCAGCTGCCCCAGTACAGTAAACGCAGCCGCCATCCCCAATGACAGAAACATGGCACCTGACACCGCTTTTTTCATGCCCTCTTCATCATTTGCCCCAAAACGTTGGGCTATTACAACAGAAAAGCCCTGTACCACTCCCTGTACAAGCCCGAACATAAGGAAGGTCAGCCATTCCGAAGCTCCCAGTGCGGCAAGGGCGCCGACTCCCAGCGCCTGTCCCACCACCATGGTGTCTACAAAGGTATAAAACTGTTGAAATACGTTTCCCAGCATCAAAGGAAGGGCGAACTGAAGTATCAGCCGGGCCGGCGGGCCGGAAGTCATATCTCTGGTCTGCATTGTTTTTCTCCATGTGATTCTGATTATTCATTGTCTTCTGACAGTTTATCATATCCAGGGGGGATTGCCCAGACTATTTTCTTGTACCAGGTAACTAAGAGCGTAATCCAAAGCTAATTCCAATAATATGTAAAAAGGGCGTACGGTGATGATCCGTACGCCCGGGGGCAGGATAAGCTTAAGTATTTGCTTTATCCGATTTTCTTTTCTGTGTGGCCTATATGTTCCGGCTCAAGCATTGTATCTTTCTCAATTGCTTTAATGGCATTTACCTTCGGTGTCGAACTTCCATCTACAAATTCCAGGCTCAGCCATTTTCCCACCATTTTTTTAGCCAGTTCCTTTCCAATTACACGCTCTCCCATACACATGACTGAGCAATTATTACTGAGAACCGATCTTTCCGTGGAAAAGATGTCATGACATACGGCTGCTCTGATTCCGGGAAACTTGTTTGCGGATATTGCCATTCCGATACCTGTGCCGCAGATCAGGATACCCCTGTCCTGATAACCACTGTCCATTATCTTTTCGCATACCCGCCTGGCAATCTCCGGATAAACCGTAGGATCCTCCTGCGAATCACACCCCATATCTTCATAGGGAACCCTGTTTTTATCAAGAAATTCCTTCACAACTTCCTTTAATTCAACCGCTGCATTATCACAGCCGATAATGACTTTAAAGCTTTTCATTTCAGCAACCGCCTTTCTTATGGATTTCAGAACCACCAGTTATTGCAGACCAATGTCATTGTATTCGCGCAGGCAATGACTGCAAACATAATGGTGTTAATCAGTGCACCTATGTACACCTTTCCTGTCTTTTTGTAGAAGATTCTGCTTACGATCGTGCAGATACACAGGTTGATAAAAAGAGGCCAGCTCAGCATAACTCTCGTACCATTCAGTTTCAGTACACCTGTGCTGATAAATACGGAGTACTGGATAATCCAGATAACTGCAAGACCAATAATATTTGCCACACAGCAGATAAGGATGTTCAGCCATTCCTTACGTCCGGCTACCATATTGCTCAGATTCTGGCACAGCGCATTTGCGAAGAAGAAAATAGCAAACAGCGGCATAAATCTCAGCGCAACCAGGAAATCATCACTGGTAGGCACTTTTATGACATAGCTCATCAGCCGGAAATCCACCTGGAAAAAGTATTTTGCAAGCAGTGTGATAGCATAGCCCATTCCTACCGCTGCAGCTGCAAGAAGTACAGTCTTTCCAACCCCTGCAAGGCTGATCTTCAGGTTCCATTGTTCCGGTTTCACCCCGTTTTTCTTTCCGATAAGCCAATATCCAAGGAAGAACAATGCCAGCCCAACCAGGCCAGCACTGGCCGTCCACATCCCCTGTTCCAAGGTCAGGCCCTGAGGCCATATTTTTGTTCCGAACAGACATCTGGAAATTCCCATTTCCCCAAGATGACCACCAATCCAGGATTCCAGCTTCAACATAAATGACGCCGGTATTGCTGCCCCTGCTATCAGAAGTATCCAGTAAAGAGTCACATTTCCTGCCCCCTTCGGAGCTGCCGGAATATATATTTCATCCTCCTTTTTCACTGTAAGCGTGCTGAAATAATCAGTAGTCAGCAGAATACAGCCAAAGGAAACCACTGCCATAAAAAATCCTATTACGCCAAGTGTATTAAACATCCATTTAAACTGAATTGTTAAATTTGAGTTATTAATCGGATTAGGTGCTGTAAAAGCATTCTGGAAAAAGTCAACAAGATTCGCCGTGGTTGCCAGGGAATAATGATTCAGAATATGTGTCTCAGAAGGCGTATATAATACACGGATATATTCCTCATCACTGTTCTGAACGGTTCCTTTATAAATCTTTCCTACCTCTACTGATTCTCCGTCTCCCAGATTATAATTATCAAGTTCATTTATCAAAGTTCTAGCATTAGCAGATCTGTAAAAATTTTTAGGTGCACCGGCATCCGGCGTAGAGTAATTATTTTCGTCGTATTTACCGGCATTTACCCCATAATCAACATCATAATACAACGGGATTTCATCTCCGCTGTCCGGCGTATCATCCGGATCGTAATTCAGATGATCAAGCCACACTCCATCTACGGCTAACTGCTGGTTCCCCATCAGAAATACTGCTGCTACCTGATTGACTCCGCCCTGATATTCCTGAATTTTATTGTATGCCAGGCAGGCATTGGCCATTTTAGCCCCCAGTGAGTGTCCGGTAATTCCAATCTGTGAATTATCAACAAATGACAGACTGTTATATACATAATTTACCACATCACACATGCCAGACCCCGGACTTGTTGTAATATCTTCAAAATTGCTGCCAGGATTTGCTGTTACCATAAAAAATGCATCCATCGGATTAGTCTTATAATTGGCTGAATCACCATGCCCATCGCAGTCCATAGTAATTGCCACAATCCCTCTTCTCGCCAGCTCAAGGCACGTATAATCCTGAGTTTCCTTGCTGTCATAGCTTCCGTGAAGCGTAACAACGCAGGGCGCCGGATTTTCTGAAGTCGCTGTTTTAGGACGGTATATTGTGCAGGCAATGTTATTTCCGTTGCTGTCGTCAATATTTAAATCAGTAACTTCAATAGAACCAAAATTTGTATTTACAACGTGAGCTCCTACCATACTGATAAGGCAGATAAGAACCGCTACCGCAAATACGCGTACATAAAGCTTTCTGTTTAATTTCGCCATTCCTGAACCCTCTCTTTTTGATGAAAAATGTTTTTGCCGCATAGTTAATGTTAAAATCAATTTCTGTCTTTAATTCACTGTAATGTTACCTTTCTGTCATCTATCCTTTTCCCATGATGTTCCCCCTCAGCCCTCCTTCACTTTTGATCTCACTTTTGCCTGATTTTCCCAAAACATATGCATGAACACAGCTATACATTAACTCGGCATGTTATTTTGGGGATAAAAATGTTTTTTCTCAAATGTTACATCTAACATTTCTATCATTTTTATACATCACGGCTTTGTCTTAACTGTAAATTACCACAAATATGTTTTCCGCGCAACTTGGTGAAATTCTATTTTTGTTAATAAAGTTAACATTTTTGATATTTTTTGTTACTTCATCATTATTGTTTGTTGTTTTTCCAAATTCAATTTACTTATTAATTTTGACCAAAAATATTATATATTTTCTTCATATTTGCATTTTTATCACCATATTTTTATACAAAGCATACAGAATGTTACTTTTTCTAACAAAATAGTGCTCACATTTTACATTTTATGTTTCTTGTTATTATCAACAATTTTGTTTATTATTTTTGTTAGTTTGTAACAAAAAATAACATTTTTATAGACATTTTGTGATAGCGTAGTATAATAAAATCAAACGACAGAGGCTTCATTCGTTTTATTTTTTCTTACCAACTGCAGAATTAAGTTGTTACTGTGCACATTTTAGAAATTACTTATAATAATCAATGACCTGCCGGATGAACTGCAGCGTCTGGCAAAGGGGTGTCTGCGGAAAGCAGAAACAGGAGGTTACCATATGAAAAAAATTATGAATGCTGATTCGGATGTCGTGGAGGAAATGCTCTCAGGCTACCTTTCCGCGTATTCCAGGTACTATGAAAGCCTGCCGGATAACCGGCATGGAATTCTGCTTAAAAACAGAAGAAAGGATAAGGTTTCCTTGTTAATCGGAGGCGGCAGCGGCCATGAACCTCTCTTTGCCGGATTTGTTGGGGAAGGACTTGCTGATGCAGCCGCCTGCGGAAATATCTTTGCTTCACCGAATCCTCAGCTGATATATGAAACAGCACAGGCAGTAAACCAGGGTAAGGGCGTCCTTTTCATTTATGGATGCTATGCCGGAGACAATATGAATTTCGATATGGCAGAAGAATTGTGTGAATTCGATGATATCCCCACAGCGCATATCAGGGTATGGGATGACTGTGCTTCTGCGCCTAAAGAAAGAATTGAAGATCGCCGTGGCATTGCCGGTGACGTCTATGTCATAAAAATAGCCGGTGCCGCCTGTGACGCAGGGCTTTCATTAGAGGAAGTAACACGGATCACCGAAAAGGCAAGAGATAATATTAACACAATAGGGCTTGCGCTCTCGCCAGGTTCCATTCCAGGCCTTGACAAACCTACCTTTGAATTGGGGGAAACAGAAATTGAATTTGGCATGGGCCTCCATGGCGAACCGGGGATTGAACGGACACAAATGCAGACCGCAAGCCAGCTTGTCCAAAGATTATATTCTGAAATCAAAGCTGAAATGGCTCTTCAAAGCGGCGATGAAGTGGCTGTGCTTGTAAATGGCCTTGGCTCCACTACACTGCTGGAATTGAACATTGCCTATTACGAATTGGCACAGTTGATGGCAAAGGATGGCCTACAGGTTTATGATTCAGAGATAAAGTCATGGTGCACCTGCCAGGAAATGGGTGGCTTTTCCATCACTTTGCTTCGTCTGGATGATGAGCTGAAAAAATATTACAGCGCACCTTGTTTTTCACCTTATTATGCGAGAGGAGAAATTAAATAAATGAAGGAAATCACAACAGAGCAGACAACAGATATGATTCTTGCAGCCTGCCGGGCAATTATAGAAAGCAAGCCATATCTCACGGAAGTAGACAGTAAAATTGGTGACGGCGACCATGGTATCGGTATGGCTGGAGGCATGGAAAAAGCGGCCGCCGCACTGCGCGAAAAACGCCCCTTCCCGGATGTTAACACGGTTTTCAAAACTACAGGAATGTCAATGCTCAATTCCATGGGCGGGGCCTCCGGCGTGATTTTTGGTTCCATGTTTCTTGGTGGAGTAAAAGGGCTTTCTCCCATATATACACTGGATTGCAGCAACTTTACCAGAATCTTCCGCGGGTCGCTTGAAGCAATTAAGACTCGAGGGAAGGCCGCCGTAGGTGATAAGACCATGGTAGATGCCCTTGAGCCTGCCGTAATAGCCATGGAAAACGCACAGCAGGAGGATTTGATCTCCCTGCTTAATATTGCTGCAAATGCTGCCGCCGAAGGGGTAGAAAACACCAAAAAGTATATGGCTAAATTCGGACGCGCCAAGTCTCTCATGGAGAGGGCCATTGGCTACCAGGATGCCGGCGCTACTTCTGTTTCAATTATTTTCACAGCTATGCATGACTATCTGCTGACGCTGTAGAAGGGACCGGATATGTCATTTAAAAAAGTATATTTCGGGACAAATTTAAAAATGTACAAGGGAGTCGCAGATACTGTTTCCTACCTGAAGGAACTCGAACAGCTGACATCTGACATCGATCGAAATTGTGCAGAACTGTTTGTCATTCCTTCTTACACTGCACTTTCTGAAGCGGTATGCTCCGTCAGCCAGGCGCAAATCCTTCTAGGTGCCCAGAATATGTGCTGGGAAGAGCAGGGGCAGTTCACAGGGGAAATTTCCCCGTTAATGCTCCGTGAGCTGGGACTGAGTATCGTTGAATTAGGACACTCGGAACGTCGCCATATATTTGGCGAAAGCAATGAAATGATTAACCGCAAAGTCTGTACCGCTTTAAAAAACGGTTTTAAAACACTCCTGTGTATAGGAGAAACCGGCGAAGATAAGCAATATGGCATTAGTGATGAAGTATTAAGAATACAACTCAAAACCGGTTTTTATGGGGTTTCTGATAAAATGTGCGGACAAATTATGGTTGCTTATGAACCTGTCTGGGCTATCGGTGCAGACGGCAAGCCTGCTTCTGCCGAATATGCCAAAGAGAAACATGCCGTAATCCGAAAAACTCTTTGTGAAATTTTTGGAGATAACGGATATGCAATCCCTCTTCTTTATGGAGGAAGTGTAAACCCGTCCAATGCGGACAACTTAATACTGCAACCCGATATAGACGGACTGTTTGTAGGAAGAAGCGCCTGGAATGCAGCTGATTTTAACTCTCTTATCAGAAGCGCAATAGATAAGGTCCTGTTACTTCGTTGAATAATTATCATAACTTTACACAATTTTCCGTATTTGGTATAATGAGGAAAATCAAGTTAAACAAAGGAAAAAAACAGCATGAATAAAAAAGAGCGTCGTCTGAACGAACTGCTCGGATTGCTGAATGAACAGCCAAACCTTTCCGTCAAAAACCTGGCAAGCATTCTGAATGTATCCGAAATGACAATCCGCAGGGATTTGAGTTGTATCAAAAGCAATAACCGTTTGGACAACATCAATAATATTGAGCATGAATATAAGCTTTCTGAGGAACGCGCCAAATATTCCGCAGAAAAAAACCGGATTGGCAAGTTCGCAGTTTCCCTCATCTCCCCAGGTGATATTCTTATTATTGACAATGGTACCACTACCGGTGAGATGTCCAAATATATCCCGGAAAACATGGGACTGACTATACTCTGCTATAATTACTATATTTTATCCCAGCTGGTCCAGAAAAATGATGTATCCATTATATTCCCTGGCGGATATTATCATCCGAAGGATCAGATGTTTGAATCCCCTGAGGCCAATAATTTAATTAAAAGCCACAGGGCTACAAAGCTGTTCCTTTCCGCTTCCGGCGTTCATGAAAAGCTTGGAATCACCTGTGCTCATAATTATGAGGTTTTAACAAAAAGAGCTGTCATCAGTTCTTCCCTTACAAAAATCCTGCTGGTAGATTCCAGCAAACTGGGACTGATACGTACGGCTTTCTTCGCCTCAATGTCCGAAATAGATATAATCATCACAGATTCAGGAATCTCCGAAGAATGGATTCATTTAATTGAAGATGCCGGCATTGAACTGCATATTGTATAAAATAAGAACCTGCGGCCACGCCGCAGGTTCTTATTTTATTTGTAGAACTCAAACCACTCTACAGTAATTCCCGGCATCTTGGTAGGTGTCAGGCACAGATCATAATATCCTTTTTCCAGGCTTACGTCGCCCATTTCCCGGACAATAGAAACACCGTTCGTGCCGTTGAGCTGAGGCGTCATGAAACGGATGCCGTTCAGGCTGGCATTGCAGGCAGACTGTGCGCGGAAATCCGGATTATCCGTCTTCATCTGTATCCGTACGTGATATACGCCGGCTTCTTCCACGGCAAACAGGACATGCTCGTTCATGGGGGTGGCAAGCCTGCAGGAATCCTTCAGAAGCGCGGCTTTTCCGGAAGCTTCGCCATTTTCTGTACGTGCCGGAATCAGTTCTGGTTCTTCCTCAGGAAGCAGGGCTCTTTCCATGACGGGGGCCTTCATCAGGAAGCGGCAGATATTTGCCGCGCAGCGCTGAAGCTCACCCAGCGTCAATTCGCCTTTTCCCAGGGCTTTCAGGGTATTGTCACCCATGGGATTATTTTCCGCAGCCAGATTGTCCACAACCATGTACAGATCGTTCTGAGAACGCACCATGGCCGCCGTATTTTCCCTGCTTTCCGCTCCTCCGAGGATGCAGTCGTTCATCGTTGACCACCAGTCGGTCATTACAATCCCCTCAAAGCCCCATTCTTTACGGAGGATTGTGGTGTTCAGATCATAATTGGAGGCGCTCCAGTGACCGTTAACCGGATTGTATGAGGTCATCACGGAATTGGCTCCGCCTTCCCTGACAGCAATTTCAAAGGCCTTCAGATAAATTTCACGCAGCGCTCTTTCTGAAACCACAGCATTTACCTTGCTCCGTTCCTTTTCCTGGCTGTTGCAGGCGTAGTGCTTCATGGTGGCGTTGGAACCGCCGCGCATAATGCCGCGGATATTGGCTGCCGCCATTTTTCCCGTAAGAAGGGGATCCTCTGAAAAATACTCAAAGTTCCGGCCGTTGAGCGGATTGCGGTGAATATTGATGCCAGGCCCCAGGAGGGTGTCGATCTCGTTGCGCAGAAGCTCTTTCCCTTCCATTACATAGAGTTCTTCCACCAGCTTTGTGTCAAAGGTACAGGCAAGCAGTGTTCCGATAGGCACCTGAGTTGCCTGTGCGCCCACATCCATACGGATACCGGAGGGGCCGTCCGCAGCGGCGGCAATCGGGATTCCATAGGTTTCACGCAGAGAATTGCTCAGGCCGCCGAAGCAGGAGGCCACGCCGGGCGTTACCCTGGGGCTGCACATTCCTTCCCCGCGTACCAGTGTTGCCAGCTCCTCGGGTGTCAGCTGGGCAATGAAGGCTTCCATGGACTCCGCTTTATCCAGTACGTCTTTAAGCTGAATTCCCCGGCTGCCGGTCCTGGTAAGCGTGGGAGGCATATTGGCACGGATGCGTTCTGCCAGGGAAACTGTTACCGTAGGTACTTTTTGTCCTGTTTTTTCATAGATGCCGCCCTGACATGCTCCCGGTTTCAGGCGGATAAATTCTTTTTCAGGAGCGCAGGCCTCTTCCAGGCGTTGTGTTACCGTAAGTCCGGCAACCTCATAGCCTTCCGCGCCGTCTACCATAACCGGCGCCACGTCGCGGACGCTGGTGCCGACATAAATCCGGTAGCAGCCTTCTTCCAGCACATAGCAGGCTTTGTTTCCGGTATAACCGCCGTCATCATAGGCCGCCATGGACGCGATGGGGAATGTAAGAAGCAGCTCCTCCTCTTCTCCCGAAGCCAGCAGTCCCGTCTTGGCAAATGCCGCCAGTTCCCTGGCGGGACGTCCCAGCTTTCCCTGGGGAGCGCTGAAGTAAACCTGTACCACTTCCCGGCCGGAATAACGGCTGCCCGTATTTTTTACATTGGCTTTCACGGTAATATTTCCGTTTTTCACATGCGCTTCCTGCAGCATCACGGAAAAATCGGTATAAGAAAGCCCGAAGCCGAAAGGATAGCGGACACGGTCCGGCGCGAAGGTTTCAAAATAGCGGTAGCCTACGTAAATATCTTCCTGGTAAATGTTTTCAAGCGCTCCGCCGTGATTGGCTGTGGAAGGGTAATCCGCCAGGCTGTAACAAATGGTATCCGCCAGCTTTCCGCTGGGGGTAACTCTGCCGGAAATCACATCGGCGGCCGCATTTCCGCCCTCCTGTCCGCCGTGCCATACATAAAGAATGGCTGTGACCGGATTTTCACAGGCTTCCTCCAGAAAACTCATGTCAATGACACAGGTTACGTTGAGAATGACGGCGGTCTTTTTAAAATGTCTGGTCACCATGGCGAGCAGTTCTTTTTCCGCGGCGTCCAGGCGGTAGCCGCCTTCCGTATCCTCATAGTCCTTGCCTTCGCCAGCTGTCCTGCCCAGGACTACCAGCGCTTTGTCGGATTTCTGTGCAGCTTTTTTTACAAGCTCCTCTGTTACCGGCATTTCCTTCTGGCTCCAGGGCTCCGCTGTCCAACCTCCGCCTCCGTCATCAAAAGGATTTTCCTGAATCCATTGTTCATAAATGCCCGCCAGTTCCTCATTTATCTTCAAATTGTCACACTGGCGCAGGCTGTCCAGCAGGTTCGTGGCATAGGGTACGTTTACCGCGCCTCCTGATCCTGTGCCGCTCCGGTAATAGTCCTTCTGGATTCTGCCGAAAACGGATACGCATTCTCCATCGGTAACCGGCAGTGTATGGTCCTCATTTTTCAGCAGGACCGCTCCCTGGGCCGCCGCCTCGCGGCAAAGCTGTGCAAATCCCTCAAGGGGAACGCCAATTAATTTCTTACTCATGAAGTTTCTACCTACTTTCTTTTGTCGTTGGTGCTTTTAGTATATCATATCCTGCTTTCGGTTGAATACCTTAAAATCTTTACGTGTTATGTGTATCTTTTTGACATGGGAGGGGAGGGATAAATCCGGTACAGCTTCTTTCTTCTGCGACGGGGCCTGGCTTTATTTCTGCGTGAAGGAAAGGCTGACAGGTATGTCAAATCCCCCGCGGCATGCCGGCATAGTGTCGGAGGATTGACGCGGGGGATTGGGGATTTACATTATACTGTTTTGTCTGGTTATGCCTCGGGCTGCATGGATTCGATGATTCCGTCTGCGAGGGTATCGAGTTCTACAGCTTTATCGGGGTGGAGGGTGGAAGCAAGGGACAGTCTTTCGTTGATGACTGTCATATTTTTCATTTCCTCTTCGATGAATTTCTGCATCAGGTCTCCTGATTTGCAGGCCCAGGATCCATTTTCGATGAGGGCGAAGGTACGTTTCTGGAGGTTGAGGGCTTTCATATCGGAAAGGAAATTATGCATTACAGGATAAATTCCCAGGTTGTAGGTTACGCTGGCCAGCACGATGTGGCTTAAGCGGAAGGCCTCGGAAATGAGCTGGGATACGTGGGTATTGGAAACATCGTAAACAACTACATTTGTCATGCCTTTTTCACAGAGTTTCGCTGCCAGCGCCTGTGCGGCGACTTCTGTATTGCCGTACATGGAAGCGTAGGCGATCATTACGCCTTTTTCTTCCGGCTCGTAGCGGCTCCAGCGGTCATATTTTTCGATAAAATATGCTACATTGGAACGCCATACGGGACCGTGAAGGGGGCAGATCATTTTGATATCCAGGCCGGAGGCCTTCTTGAGGAGGGCCTGGACGGGAGCGCCGTATTTGCCTACAATATTGGTGTAGTAGCGTCTTGCGTCGTCGATCCAGTCTCTTTCAAAGTCCACTTCATCATTGAACAGCTTGCCGTCCAGGGCGCCGAAGGAGCCGAAAGCATCTGCGGAGAAGAGGACTCCGGTTGTCACATCAAAGGTGACCATGGCTTCGGGCCAATGCACCATGGGGGCATTGACAAAGGTTACCGTATGTCTGCCAAAGCTCTGGGTATCGCCCTCGTTTACTTCAATCTGTTCATAATTATCAATGTCAAAGCCGAACTGACGCATCAGCATGAAGGCCTTGGGGGTGCTGATAATTTTTACTTTGGGGTAGCGGAGCAGGATTTCTTCGATGGATGCGCCGTGATCCGGTTCCATATGGTTGATTACCAGGTAATCCAGCTCTTTTCCCTGAAGCAGATAGTCCATGTTTTCCAGCAGCTGTCTGCAGGCGGACCAGTCTACAGTATCGAACAGCACCGTTTTTTCATCCAAAAGCAGATAAGCATTATAGGAAACGCCTCTGGGAATGGGATGAATATTTTCAAAAAGGGTAAGTCTGTGGTCATTGGCGCCCACCCAGTATAGATCTTCCGTTACATTTCTGACACAATACATTTTCTATTTCCTCCTTCTGGCCGTAGCCTACATAAACATATCCTTACTTTCCGCACATTCCGGACAAACCCAGTCAGCGGGCAGTTTTTCAAATAGTGTGCCCGGAGCGATGTCCGAGTCCGGATCTCCTGCCGCAGGATCGTATTCATAGCCGCAGCCGCCGCACACATAGGTTTTTCCGATTGCCGCCGGTTTGGGAGGCAGCGGCCGTTTCATTTTAACCATGGGCGGTGCCGGCTTCTTGGTTTCTCCATTATTAAGCGCTTCCGAAAGAAGCGGCAAAATCTCATTGACATCCCCGATGATTCCGTAATCACAGTTCTTGAAAATGGGCGCGTTGGCATTCTTGTTAATCGCCACAATGGTGGAGGCGTCCCGGATGCCCTTCAGGTGCTGTACGGCCCCCGAAATGCCGCAGGCAATATAGAGGTTGCCTGTGAATTTCTGGCCGGACATGCCCACATAGCGGTTCAGGGGCACGTATTTCAGGGTTTCGGCTACCGGCCTGGAGGAGCCGATGGCCGCGCCTGCCTGTTTTGCCAGTTCTTCGATAAGCTTCATATTTTCCCTGGAGCCGATGCCTTTTCCGGCGGAAACCACTCTTTCTGCCAGCGGTATCGGGGTGTCCGCGGGAATTCCCACGCTGAAATCGTAACCGTCTTTTACAAGGGCCGCAACAAGGGCTGCAACTCTTTCCTGGGCGCTGCCTTCCTTTAAAATCATTTTTTTGCGGTAACCGGTAACCGGGGCCGGTTTCTTCATGATTTTCGCAGGACCGCCCGCTTCCCGGGGCATCTTTCCGATCAGATGGGAGGCGATGACAACGCGCTGGATTTCATTGGTTCCTTCATATATGGTAGTGATTTTCGCATCCCTGTAGGCGCGCTCCACTTCCATTCCCTTCAGATAGCCGCTTCCTCCGAATATCTGCAGGGCGTCATTGGTCACCTCCAGGGATATATCGGAAGCATACTGCTTCGCCATTGCCGCTTCCATACCATAGGGTTCGTGGTGTTCCTTCAGTTCTGCCGCGCTGTAGATAAGGAAACGGGCGCAGCGCAGCTTGGTTGCCATATCCGCCAGCTTAAAGGATACGATCTGCTGCTGGCAGATGGGCTTTCCGAACTGTACGCGTTCTTTGGAATATTCCAGCGCATGTTCAAATGCACCCTGTGCAATCCCCAGCGCCTGGGAGGCGATTCCGATGCGTCCGCCGTCCAGCGTAGCCATGGCGATTTTGAAGCCCTGTCCTTCCTTTCCAAGAAGGTTTTCCCTGGGAACCTTTACATCGTTGAATATCAATTCTGCAGTGGATGAGGACCGAATACCCATTTTATCATAATGATCTCCGAATTCAAAGCCTTCCCAGCCTTTTTCTACGATAAATGCAGAAATTCCTCTGGTTCCGATATCCG
This sequence comes from Clostridium sp. KLE 1755, assembly GCF_000466465.2. Lineage (NCBI taxonomy): Bacteria > Bacillati > Bacillota > Clostridia > Eubacteriales > Clostridiaceae > Clostridium > Clostridium sp. KLE 1755. The sequence continues at coordinate 90,635 of NZ_KE992782.1, read as the reverse complement.
GGGTGGTCACGGCGAATACTACGTACGTGTATGCTTTCGGCGCATTCGTTATGAATATCTTTCCACCATTCAGCAGGTAATAATCACCCTTCAGTATGGCAGTTGTCTCGGTTCCGCCCGCATCAGAGCCTGCGTTGGGTTCGGTGAGGCCGAATGCGCCTATTTTCTCCCCCTTTGCCAGAGGCGTCAGATACTTCCGCTTCTGTTCCTCCGTGCCGAAGGCGAAAATAGGCCAGGAACCAAGGGATACATGTGCGGAAAGAATGACTCCTGTCCCGCCGTCCACTCTGGACAGCTCCTCCACCGCGATTGCATAGCTGAGCACATCCAGCCCGGCGCCGCCGTATTCCTTGGGATATGGAATCCCCATCAGTCCCATTTCCCCCAGCTTCTTTACCGCTTCCGTTGGAAATTCATTATTCTGATCCATCAGAAACGCTATTGGTTTTACTTCGCTTTCCGCGAACTCCCTCATTTTTTGTCTGAACGCTTCATGCTCCTGTGTTGTTTGATAAAGCATACTTAGTTCCCCCTTTATGTGTTTGGATGGCAAGGAACTGTCTGTATAAATATAATTCTGTACAGTTCCCAAGTGATTCGTGACTGTCAGGTCACAGTGTCTTTATATATTTACTGCCAAAGGTACGGCAGATATGTTTCCGATTGCCGTGCTTTTCCCCATTTTTACAGCGGCAATACTTGACTTTTTTTATCCACTTTTATATCCAAAAAAATTATTCCTTTTCCCCAAATAATATCCAGTAAAGACTCCGGGATCTGAATTCCCGGTCAATTGCCTGCTGTACCCTGGCAAGCTGTGCGTGGACGTTGCAGGGCGTCCCGCTTTTGTCACGCCATTCGCACTGGTAATCCGCATTCATGCAGGCCGCAAGGCGGGCATTCGTCTCCACTGCGCCGACCAGATCGTACAGGCTGACCTCATGCAGGTCCGCTTCCAGCTGGCAGCCGCCGTTTACGCCCCGGATAATCCGGATGATTCCTGCTTTTTCCAGCTTTTTTATGATTTTGTAGGTAAATTTCAGCGGCAGCGTCTCCTTTTCCGCCAGCTCCCCTACTGTCAGGCAGGAGCCCTGGGCAAGTGAACGGAGGATGCGGAGCGCGTAGTCCGTTTCCCGTGTGATTAACAAGCAATCGGCCTCCTTTTCTTCTATAGTTTAACTATAGTAAAGTGGAGTAATTTTGTCAAGATTAGATTTGCGGGAATCCATAGATTTTTTAAGTGGTATCAGGTAAAATGAGGAAATAAGAAAAAACAGAGTTTCATAGCCTCCAGAAGGAAGGCGGGGGTACGCCAGGAACTCCTGGCAACAGGGAGGGAATACCATGAAGGATTACGTCCGACAGAACAAATCGGCCTGGGAATTCAACGCCTATGAATTCTGGGTGGAGCACGATGGCACTCCTGAGGAGCGCGCCCGAAGGGATCTGGAAGATCCTGTGGGGATGTTGAAGAAATATGCGGTGTATTTTGATACCTTTGAAGGAATCAGGGTTGCCAATATCTGCGGCTCCTGCGGTAAAAAGGCCATTCCGCTGGCGGTTCTCGGCGCGGAGGTGACCATATTCGACATCTCGGAGAGAAACATGCGGTATGCCCTGGAAACGGCGGAGGCGGCCGGCGTTTCCGTCGATTTTGTCCTGGGTGACGTACTGGAAGCCGATATGGAAAAATACGGAGGCTTTTTTGATGTGGTGTTCATGGAAGGCGGCATCCTTCATTATTTTCATGACATCGGGAAATTCATGGAGGTCATGCATTCCTTTCTCCGTCCGGGCGGCCGCATGATTGCAAGCGATTTTCATCCTTTCCAGAAGGTGATGGATATTATGGACTTTGAGCAGCCGGTGACCGATTATTTTTCTACAGAAATTGTCCGCGGGGAAATGGCGCATGCCAGGTTTTATCCTGAGGAAATCCGGAAGCAGTTTCCGATGTGTGAATATAGGAAATATACGATGAGTGAAATCATAAATGCCGTTATCGAAAGCGGCTTTCTACTGAAGCGCTTTGACGAGCATCCGGCCTGGACCGATAAGCGGTACCCGGGAGAATTTACAATCCTCGCAGTCAGGGATGCTAATGTCCAAAATGCTACCGGCGAATGACACGGATAAATGGGATAAGGAGGTTTTGTATGCGCACTGAAAAGGAAATGCTGGATATGATTCTTGAAACTGCCGATGCAGATGCGCGGATCCGCGCTGTAACCATGGAAGGCTCCCGGGCAAATCCCAATGCTGTCCATGATGAATATTCTGACTTTGATATCACCTTTTTTGTTACTGATGTGCGGGAGTTTACCCGGGATAAGGAATGGATTCACCGGCTGGGTGATATTCTGATTGTTCAGTGTCCCACGGACTGGTATTCCCACCCTTATGATTACAGCAGCCGAGATCCCTTCGCTTTTCTTATACAGTTTGCTGACGGGAACCGGATTGACCTTACCCTGCGGGATGTGGGCCTGATTTCAGGGGAGGCTGAAAATAAGGAACCGCGGATCGTCCTGCTGAATAAGGACAATTTTCCTTCCCTGCTGCCGATTGGGTCGGAAGAAGCCTTTTTTTTTCAGCCGCCCGGAGAAATGGAGTTTTACAATACCTGCAACGAATTCCGCTGGCTGTGTCTGTATGTGGCCAAGGGAGTGTGCCGGAAGGAGCTGTACTACTCCAAGCATGCCTACGATGTGCTGGCTATGCCCATGTTTCTTAAAATGCTGAACTGGAAGGTGGGGATAGACCATAATTTTCAGGTCAGCACCGGCAGCTCCTGCAAATATCTGAAGCGCTTTCTGACAGAGGAAGAGATGGCGCGGTTCCAGGGCATTTTCCCCGGCGGGGATTATGAGGATATCAGCAGGCGCCTTTTTCTTATGTATGATTATTTTGATGAACTGGCAGGATTTGTGGCGGAGCATTTTGGCTTTGTCCATGATGTGCGGGAAACATGCAGAGTTAGACGCTTTCTTGAAGAAAGGCTATGTGGGACGTGACCGGTTCCAAAGAAGGAAAGAAAATAAGAGCCCGGGAAGTTCCGCCAAACCAATGCTTCATGCAGTGCCGCAGGCAAGCCTGCGATATAGGGGGTATAAAAATGTATCGTGTAAATGGTTCAAATCCTTTACTGGACAATTTGCTTACGGAAAAGGACAGGTACTGCTTTAATTTGTTTTACCGCATACGAGAGGATGCCGGAGCCTTTATTGCCACGGATGGAAGTACCTGTATTCTTGCGCAGAGCAATCCCCATACGCCGGTCTGGATATGGCTGAAAAATTCACCAGATGAAAAAAGCCGCGTTGAAATTTCGTCCATCCTCCGGGAACGTTTTTCCGCCTGCGGCCGGATTGCCGTAAATGCGTATGAGCCATATACGGAAGCGCTGCTGCGAAGCTTTGCAAACAGCGAGCACGCCGAATACCGGATAAATAAACGGTTGAATGTTTATGCCTGTCCCAGCGTCCATCCGGTGCAAAAACGCGGAAGAATGCTGCCGGCTGCGCCCTGTTATCAGGAAGAAATCGCACAGCTTATCACTGTTATGATGCGGGATGCGGATCTGCAGGAGCCTGATCGGGAGGAAGCCCGACAGTATGCGGAGGGAAAGTCTGTGTCGGGCAGCTTGTTTTTGTGGGAGAATGAAGAGGGGAAAATTGTTTCCATGACAGATATTACTCATAGGACGGAACGGTATGCCAGGCTCAATGCCGTTGTTACAGCAAGGGAGCACCGGGGACAGGGATATGCTGAAATGCTGGTATCCTCAGTGACACAGCTGCTGCTGCAGGACGGCCTGACCCCCATGCTTTATGCCGATGCCGGGTATCCGCCGTCCAATGCAGTCTACAGGAAAATCGGGTATGTGAGGCAGGGGGAAATTACGGAACAGGAGATTTTCAGGAAAGGATAAGGCCGCGATTATTTCTCTTCAGTGCAGTATTTCCTGCTTTATCTCCTATTCCGCCGTATCCCATCCGCCGTCTTACTTATAGAATTCCTTCACAGCCTCTCCGATATACTCCGCCGCCCCTTCCCCATACCGGGCGTCCATTGTCTCCTTCATGGACTCGTCGTTAAGATACAGCTCCGCCATTTCCAGCATAAGTTTTTTTACATCCGGCATCTGATACAGCTGTTTGGAGACAAAATCAAGTTCCCCAATCAGCGATTTTATTTCAAAGGACGCGGTATCTGCGCCTTTTTTATCAGCTATTTTACGGTAAATGCCGTCTATTCTGTTCTGGTAAGCCTGCACCACCTCGGCGCCTTTTGGATTTTTTACCGCATTCATCGCGGCATCCTTATTTCCATACCATTCCACTACTTTTTTGAAATTCTCCTGTACCGAAGGGTCGGATGCATTTTCCACAAAATGCTTCTGAAAATTCTCCAGATTTCCATACTCGCCGGTAATGCCCGCAAGCTCCTCTTCCTTTAAATTTTCTACGATTGCATGGCACATTTCCTCTATTTCAGCTTTGTCAAACATTGCAAAATCCATCTCATTTTCTCCTTTCAGGATATCATCGATGCTGCTTATTAACCGGTTCAGCCGATCCTTTTTCAGCTGCAGCATTTTCTTCTGGCTTCTCAGGATCGTGTCTCTGTCAAGGGCAGGATTTTCCATAACCGCTTTGATTTCCAGAAGCGGCATATCAAATTCCCGGAAAAACAGTATCTGCTGCAAACGTTCCAGGGCTTTATCGTCATAAAGCCGGTATCCCGCCGCACTGCATGACGTGGGCTTCAGCAGTCCGATTTCGTCGTAATAGTGCAGCGTGCGTACGCTGATACCGGTCAGTTTGGATACATCCTTTACTGTTCTCATCTGGGTACCTCCTGTTCTTGATAAAATCACATTAATCCCTGCCGGTCCGTGAGGGTCAATACCTGAATTGAGAAAATTGAGAAAATTTTAATATTTTTTGCAATCCTGATATCTGGACTTGTTATGGCTTTATTCTGGTTTTGTTCTGTCTATATTTTAAATTTATTATGAATATATTCTGTTTTTTACCGTGATGTACGGCTGAGATTATATTTGAGAATGTCCGCGGTCAGCCAGTCAATGGCATCCTGCCAGCCGGAGAAAATCTGCTTTCCCCTTCTTCTCATCAGTTGTGAAAAATAGGTGCTTACCACGGCTGCCTGGCCATGGCTTCCCTTTTCTGTCATTCTCGCCCTGACCGGATAGGCGGCCAGTATCCCGGCGTATGTTTCGGACTGGTAAATAGCATTTCTGCTGGACAGGAGTGAGATTTCGCAGGTGTTTCCCTCTCTTAAGCAGAAAAAATTCTCCAGGGCTTTTCCTACAAGCTCAGGAGAACGGTATACACCAAAGGAATAGGCATCTACTGTTCTGCTTTCCGAATTCAGCAGGACACATAGATATATCTCGCCATCCTCCGAGGTTTTATAGGTGCCTATCCCAACACAATATGCATTATTCGGGTAATACGCTTTTTCCGGACGATGGGCTTTTTCTGGTGTTCCTTCCGTTTGCAGCCGGATAATCCCATCTGCCGCCGGATGCAGCTCCTCATCCTGTTTCCACAGGTAAATATCTTCAGGGAGCGTTTTATATTCCTCCAGATACAGGATCGGATTGAGGGACAGCAGCCGCATCTGTCTGTCCCATTCCTCCGTATCCTTATATGTGAAAGCCTGTTCCTGCAATGTATATGTGAAATCCATAGATTCTCCTTCTGCTTCTTGTGGATATTTCTTTTATAAAACAGATCATATCAGTATGGGAAAATGCCTATCCACAGTCTCTTCCAGGGATTCATTCGAACTATCTATGATACTTCCTGGCATTTTTGCACCAAGCCATACCTGCTGTTCATACCATTTATCGATAAATTCTGGTCCGGCAGTCCACCCCTTCCGTAAAATATCCCGGTCAATACAGACCTTTCTCTCCGGAAGCAGAATTCTAAAAACAGGCTGCAGCCCTGACTTTTTCAATGGTAACAGATAGTCTTCTAAAACTTCCCATTCAATAATATATGTCACTATAACGGAATATCCAAGCCCCAGCACAACCTTCATCGTTTCAATTACTTCCCTGTGTACCAGATAACCGCTGCGATTTTTTATCCTTTGATTTCTTATTTCCCAGTTCACTCTTTTGCTTACTGCATTCCCTGAAAATATGGGTATGCTCCAGGAAATAAATTTCCCGAATTCCTCTCTCCTGGGCATAGAAAATGAACTCCTGAAGCCATTCCCTTGTGTAAGGCCCTTTTTCCAAATGTACATGGGCATCAATCATGGGAAAACTCCTTTCCATATTCTATAATTTCCTCCAGGATAGCCTCCCGGTCTACAAGTGAAAAATCAGTGGTATCCACAACAATACGGGGACCGTCTGCACAAAAGCTGTCCATTCCACGCTCCCTAATTCCCTCACAGAAATTTTCATACGACAGGACCGGCGCAGGACAGGATTTCCCTTCTTTTTCCGGATAGCAGTCATTGACTACATGGCCGCGGTGTCTGTCGGGGCTTTCATTTCTTGCCAGGAAACGCTGATAAATAATCTCGTAATTTCCGGTCAGAACCACCGTAACTGCATGATAGGAATATTTTTGCAATAAGAACAGAATACCCTCCCGGGAAATATTCTCAAAATTATTTTCCAGGATAAACGGCCGGCCGCATTTCATCAGCTGCCGAGCGGTATAATACAGGATGTTCATAGCGGAGATCCCCAAAGCTACTTTCTCACTGCGGGAGGCAAAGCCCACATCATCGAACAGGATTTCTTTTATTTTATCCTTTGAGAGCATCGGAAGCCGGAGTCTTTCCGCCAGGAACTCCGCCATGGTGCTCTTGCCTGACGCCGGGATGCCTGTCACTAAAATACAATACATATTCTTTCCTCACCATATTTAAAACATATAAAAAGGAAACATGGAGCATATTTTGACATCTTCACCTATCTTTCCAACCTGAATATATCAATGTAAATCTGCAAGTTCGATGGCAATTCCCTTTTCCTTCGCCTGCTGCAAAAAATCTTCTGCTATTCCTGTATCCGTTATCAGCAAATCGTAATCTTCCGCTGAACATACGGAATGAACCGCATTTTTCCCTATTTTTGCTGAGGGGTACAATCCAATATTCATGGAACTGCTCTCCATTACCGCCCTGCCAAATTCAACGCCGGCGCTATTGTGTATGGATGCACCAAATTCCAGAGAAAATGCGTCATGTGACAGGAATGCCTTGTCTATGCGTATATTTCTGACCATCTGCACCGTATAGTAATCATGGCAGTGACCCCGGTGGGACATTTCTCCACCCAGAAGAATGACTGAAATATTCTCCTTCTTCCGCAGTACCTGGGCAATTGTAACAGAATTAGTCAGTATTGTAATCTGCAGATTACCGGGAATATACAGCGCCATGTAATAACCTACGGAGGAGGTTGTAATATAGATCACATCATTATCTTTAATGTGTTCCAGTGCTTTTCGTGCAACAGCCAGATAATCTGCCTTCACCTCAGTTAAATCCTCCGGGTTATAAGTTTCCTCCGGCATGATTCCTTTGGGTTGTGCGGCTATCGCCCCGCCATGTGTCCTCTGGAGAAGCCCTCGGCTCTCCAGGAAGCGAAGATCCCTTCTGGCACAGTCGGCGGATATATTGTATAACTCCTGGATCTGTGCAACCTGGATTCTCCCGGTTTCGTTTACTCTTTTTAAGATGTCTTTTTGTCTTTCTTCCATGAACATGGCGTTGGTTCTCCTTATGATTTATGGAATGTCTTATGATGTATTCATATAACGTTTTCTTATTTATATTTGTTTATATTTATTTATTCTTATTTTAATTTGATTATACTTTATAAAATATTCTTCTGCAAGGTGTTCTTGCTTTTTTCTTATTTTAGAATATACACACATAACTTTTCAGATAACTGAACCAATATCATTTAGATACCTTCAGTAAAAAGGAAACATTTTAACAAAGTTTAAGAGTTCGAATTAAATTTCCATAAATATGCAAGTAAAAAATCTCAATATGCCGTTTGTTCAGTTGTAATTGCTTTAAATAACGACAAATAAGCAGATTTTCATCTGCTTAAAAATTACTATAACCATGAATGGCTATGGAATTATTTAAACCTTTCCCATAACAACCTTACATTTTCCCTTAGCTCATCTGAAAATTCGTCCAAATCATCAAAAATAATCACTCCGTCCTGTAAAAAACGGACCAAATCAAATATCATGTTTCCTTTATTAAGTTCTATACATACACCCGGTGTTTTCTTATCCGCTTTGATACGCTTTTCCATTTTCCAAAACTTTGTTGAGGCACGCTCATCACTGCTTAAATAAGTGATATAATCCTTAATAAGCCTTTCCATATAATTTTCCTGCCAGCCGGAAACTTTTTCCCTATAAAGCCTCCAATCACTTTTTGATGGTTCCATAAAAGAACTCCTCCTCTTCTATTTTCCACTTCGATTCAGCTTCATACAGTTCTCACAATGTGTTGCGGCTGTGAAAAAGATTCCCGAAAGGCACAGTTTGATTTTGGCAGAGCCATTATAATTCTCCGTTATAAACGCTTACTCAATCACTTTCCAATAACCAGTCTTTTTAGAACCAACTCTTTCTACATATCCATTTTTCTTCAAGAATGTAAGATTATTTTCCACCGCTGTTTCACTAATCCCCAGTATATGATGCAATTCATTGGTAGTAATATTCGGATTATCTCTCATTTCTGTTACGATTCTTTGTCTTCTTGAATTTAATCCTTTTTTATCCCCAACTTTTTTCCCAACCTTATTCCCAGCTTTTTTTATTCGCTGAAGCGGGATTGTAACAACAATCGAGTTTTCTCTAAAAGTAAATGCTCCCTTAACGTATGTTTCAATAATCTTAGGCACACCACGACCTGATTTTTCACTAATATGAAGCTGCAGAAAGATTTCTGATAACTTTTCATTTACAGGAATCGATTCCCCTAAGAAAAAGCCTTCCATAGTCTGTGCCGGCGCCAAAGTTCCACTTGATAAGATTTCAATCCTATCTGAGAATACAGAAATCATTGGCTCATTTTCACTTATCCAAAGATTATGCAAAATGGCATTTATGATTGCCTCTCTAAAGGCTTTGCTATCGAACAGTGGTGTTTCCGAACGTTCTACTACACGCTCACTCTCATCTGTCTGAATCAAATTCAATACATCGCATACCTTAAAACATCCTCTAAACTATAGAGCACATAATCCTCCCCAACATATATCCACAGAATTCCACCGCGGCATTCTCCTCTATCCACATTTTTTTCTCCCCGGAATAGCATTCCAGGGCTTCCAGAATCAGGCCGGTATATTTTTCATCCACATTCCTTACTCCCCATTCCCCTCCAGTCTTCTTGGAGAGGACCAATCCTTCCTCCGCATACCCCAGCACACGGCACAGATTGAGGATTACATAAATCGGATTTTCACGGATGTCCTCTCTGGCGGATGCAATATCATTCATGATGTTCTCGAAATACATCTCTCTTGGCACCTCACCGAAAACCTCCGAAACGGCCGCTCCCCACAGGCATATTCCATAATGGCGGATAATCATGAAATGCCCGGCCAGATCCGGATCTGTCCCCTTCATATTCCGAACATAATCCCCGGGATTTTCCTGAAACCATTTTAAATGCATGGGAGAAAAATGCAGTTCAAAGGGAATCGGATGCACCACCTTTTCACAGCAGCTGCGTTTCACTACGCTCATTTCAATCCCTTTTTCCGGCGCCAGCTCATTCAGCCTGACCGTCTGTTCCATAAGCTGTAGCTTCTGTTCTTCTGTCGGCGCTTCCTCCGTTACGATAATCAGATCAATATCGCTCTTATCCGGATTAAAGCATCCCATAGCAAGGGAGCCGTGCAGATATACTCCCGTCAGATTCTCCCCAAATATTTTCCGGCTTTCCTCTGTAAGCCTGTCCGTTATCAATTGATAATCCATTTTAACTCCTGTCCGCATGCTCCGCACGCCTGCTGTCTTTTCCGGGCCTTCAGAAATACCCGCTTATTTTGCTTCCTCTTTCCCATTCCCATAGATTCCATAAAGCTTATCCACATACCTGCTCACATTCCTGTCATACTCCGGATAGGAATACCCCCACACTGCCGCACATTCCAGCGCCGTTTTCCGGAACAAAGCATGGCAGGTGAAGAGAGCCTTCCACATATTTTCATAGGAATCCTCCCTGTAAGTGCTCATCAGCATGTCCCATGTTTCCTCCGCCAGATACCGGCTGATAAATTTATAATTCTTTCCCACGCTGAAACCAAAACCATATTCCATGCCCACCTTCCAGGAAAGCATTCGCAGCAGTTCATTCCGCAACAGATGCAGATGGTCAATAGCGTATAAAATTTCTCCCCGGCACAGACCCTTGGCAACATAAATTGTCAGGTTCCAGAACTCATTGCAGCAATCGTCAAAGCTGCGCGGACCTGGTTTTTTCAGCCAGTACTCCCGATCGGAAGGAACTATTTTTTCAGGCACCCTGCCGTCCTTATCAAGCAGGATGGTCCGAAGCCCGTCCCCCTGCAGATAATCATGAATTTGCTTCGTCTCCAGCAGCGTCAGATCCATTTTATTATAATCGTCAAACAGAATCAGATAGGAATAACCTTCCTCCTCTGCCGGGAAAAGCTCCATGTCCTCTGGCTTCTGCATCATGATGATATCCCCGAAAAAAGAAAGCCAGCTGTCATTTTCTGTAAATGCACTGATATCGTCCACAAAATATGTAATGTCAAAGTCCTGAAAGGAATCAACGGGGATATTTTTGTTCACCCTTGAACCTTCCATGCCCACCATGCGGATATGCTCGTTTTCCCGGGCAAATGTTAAAACCAAATCCATAAATTCTTCCGGCGTCCTCATATTTTCTTCCTTTCTTCCATGCTAGTTTTTTTATATCCTGCAGGCAGCGCTAGGTTTTCCGTTTTCCTTCCCGGACTCCGGGGCCTGCTCTTTTTCCCGGGCGAAGCTACCGTATTCCCACCTTCCAGTCTTCCCCGTCCACAATGTATTGAAATTCCGTCAGCTTATCATCCTCCATCACATTCAGCAGCTGGTCAAAATCCTCCACCGTTTGACAGGCGGCCAGCTTTTCCCTGTCCACCCATTCCATATTCCCTTCTTCGGAAGAAACGACCTCTCCCTCAAATTGATCCGTTTTAAACAAAAAAACAAGATAACGGCCGTTTTCTATGGGAAACTGCTTCACTCCGCACAGCTGCGGCCGCAGGACGGTAAGCCCTGTCTCCTCCTTCATTTCACGGATAACGGCATCCACAATGGATTCCCCTTCCTCCACATGGCCTCCCGGCAGCGTATAGCCCTTCCAGTCCTCTTTAACCCGGTTCTGCAGTAAAATCCTGTTTCCCCGGTATATCAGACAAATAACTGTCAGCTCTATATTTTCAGTCCTTGCCATATTTGAATCCTCCTGTAAATATCAAACACACTTTCCTTTAGAATAGCACGGCCATTTTCCCTGTGCAAACGAATTAGTATATTCGTTGTAACTGTTCAGCAGGTCTGTGCAGTAAACGCGTTTATCCTGGTAAATGCGCAGACCTGCTGAACAGTTACTATTCGTTTTCCAAAAAATCTGGTATACTGAATTTATTCTGAAGATCCTGGCTGCCCGGGCTGATGCCGGATGCATTTTTCTGCGTTATTCCGCCCTTTACCGGATTTTTTCCAGCTAAACCAACGGTAGAATTGCAGATTCGCCTGTAAATCGGTTTCTTTCAGCCTTCAGATATATTATCCTGTAAGCAAAGGTACGTCGGTACAACAGAAAGGGCACACGCTGAAATGAATAATGAAAAAATGGGGAAGTTCATATGTGATATGAGAAAGTCGCAAAAACTGACACAAAAGGATCTTGCGGAGAAACTGAAAATAACGGATAAGGCAGTCTCCAAATGGGAGCGGGGAATCAGCTGCCCTGATATTTCACTTCTGGTTCCGCTGGCGCAGGCCCTGGGAGTAACCACCAGCGAATTATTAAATGGGGAAAAGGGAGTACAGCCGGAAAAAACAAAGGATGCCATCGTGGAGGAAACGCTGCTCTATTCCAGCAAAAGCACTACCCAGAAGCTTGAACGGGTAAAAAATATTGCTTTTTCCTTATTATCCTCGGCAATCATACTGACTGCGGTGATATGCATGATCTGCGATTTCTGCATTGCAGGACGCCTGAAGTGGTCCCTTATCGTATTAGCTTCGCTTTTGTTCAGCTGGCTTCTGCTGCTGCCGCTGTTGAAAGCCCGCGGCAGGATTATTGTTAAATTTCTCGCCCTGCTGAGCGTTGCGGTTTTTCCTTATCTGTTCATACTGAGCCGACTTGTGGAGGCGCCGATGCTGTTTCGTATGGGCGCTGTCATTTCCCTGATTTCCCTTATTGGTATCTGGTGTATTTATGCATCCTTTGTAAAAATATCCAGCCGGAAAATCCGGGCGGCCGGAATCGTGCTTCTGATCATTATCCCGATGATGTGGGGGATTAATTCCAGCGTGGCTTACTTTCTCCGGCAGCCGCTGGACAGCTCTACGAAATTTGTTGACAGTCTGATAACCGTACTGCTGATAATTTCCGCAGGAATCTGCTTTTGGAAGGGCTTCTCAGAGCAGGACGGGGAATAAAAACACATACATAACTTTTGAGCGGGCACGCCGGTATCCACCGACGCTGCCCGCTCAATTAATTCCCGTAAGCAACGAGCCATGCAGCCATGCCCGGCATGGACATCTGGCGACTGCCGCGAGGTCAAAGACCCCGTTGCCTGCGGCAGGGTCTTTGATTTCCCTGATAGCTTACTGCCTTTATCAAAGCATCAGCTGATACGCTTCTGCATTCACTTACTTAAGCCCGTTCACATCCAGATTCTGAAGCACTTGATCTCAAACGGCCCGAAGTCAGCGCAGATTGCACTGCCGTCCGTTTTTTCCTCATATTCCTCCAGCAGATTGCAGGCTGCATACGCTTTCACGGAATAATCGGAGGTCAGCTCCATATGCGCCCTGCCGCCGGCACATTCATGCATGTGAACCACATAGCCATCCCCGTCCTCCGCCAGCTTGACGGCATCGATAAGCACGGTGTCGCAGTTTTTCTTAAGGAACTGCCCCGCCTGTTTTTTTACGGCTCCCG